>CAZPII010000001.1:0-109699 GCA_964586485.1 uncultured Atribacterota bacterium
CTAACATATTATTAATTATTTCATAAACTAGCATAGATATAATATTATATTACTACAAGATACTTGGATAGGATCACCAGATATTCTGGCGCAAGTCAACTTTCTTTTCTGACTTAAAACTTATAATAGTAAAAAGTAAATAATTCACCAGCACACTAAGCACCATCCAATGAAGTGTTACAGATAACTAATTAGAAAGTATGGAATTTTCCGTGGCAACACTAAGCATTGTCTAATGAAGCACTGGAATTTTAACTAATTAGAAAGAATGGAATGTTGCTTAGTATAGTTTAAAAAAATAGCATTACCTAATGCCAAACTTAGAATAAGTTTCGTCCTCACGCTAATTCTAAGTTTAGAATTAGGTAATGCTTAATTAATCAATATTTATTCTTTTTCATACTATATTGAATTCAATATCATCACACTTAGTATAATGTCATAATATATATAACAACAAAAAAACATTTACTATAACAAATAAGGAGGGACTTATGACAAATTCTGCGAAAACGAAAACAAATTCTGCAAAAACAAAAACAAATTCTGCAAAAACAAATGAAGATTGTTTTAGTTTAACTCGTAAAAATCATTTTTTGAAGTTGTCAAACATGAGTTTGATAACCATTAAAAAATTATCGCCAGATAGTTTTGAAATCCCGGCACACGTTACATTAAATATGAACGGGCCAAAGGAGAGGTCTTTCGATGGGATTTTAAAAATTAAAAATGCCACGGTTGGGGATCAGTTGAAAATTCAGTTGAACATCACCAGACCCACAGTGGGCGCTGTAACATCTCAATTATGGTATGCACTTCAAAGGAGCGCAACTGAATTCAAAAGTCATAGAGAAATATTAGAAATTTATGACAACTCTGGCAAATTAGTCGCAAAAACAAATGGAACCAAAGAGTTAATTTATAGCTAAAAACTAAATTAGAACCCCTTTCAAATTGGAATGTATGAATAATACATTCCTTTTTTTAACTTATTTCGGCAACACTAAGCATTGTCTAATGAAGCACTGGAATTTTAACTAATTAGTTAATAAACACACTAGGTATAGAATGATGCTGGCGCGAGGACGAAGTTAGAGTTTAATGAATTTTAAAATTTATTCTTTTTCATTTTATTGGAATTTTTGTTTCATTAAACTTAGCATTTTGATATAATGTAAACATTAGAACAAAAAGAAAGGGTTTAAAATGCTAATTGCTATCGCTTTAATTCTTTGTATGTATTTTTATGTGCAGAGACAAAAAAAGAAGTATTATATTTAATAAAAAAAAGGAGGTCAAATATGGAACAGCAATATAGAAAACCAAGAAATAAAAGTTTAGGGCTGGATCGCTGGTTCTTCGAAGAAACATCATTATATCAAGTTTTAGGAAGATTGGTTGTTAGTTTAGACGAAAACAAGAATTTACTTGTTGCTACTTTGCCTAAATAAACTAATCTAATGCTACTTTGTCCAATGCTACTTTGTCTAATGCTACTTTGCTTAATTAGAATATTCTAATGCTACTTTGACCAGTGTCACTTTGTTTAATGCTGCTTTGTCTAATGCTACTTTGACCAGTGTCACTTTGTCTAATTAGAATAATCTTTTAAACATAATATGTTTCTGGCTTAACAACACTAAATACATAGCATAAATAGCGCAAGGACACACTTAATACCTTCTATGCTTGGCAACACTAAGCACTGTCCAATGAAGCATTGGCATTACACTAAGCATAGAATCATACTGGCGTGAGGACAGTGTCAACAAATTGTTGTTGAACAACAAAATATTGAGACAGGGGAACATTGTTCCCCTGTCTTATCCCGGGTGGATTATTCTAAAATCCACCCCCGGGATTTATCATATATTATTTTATCCCCACGGGTAAATTCCCCGTAAGTCAGGGTATACGAACCCTTGACTGACGAGAACGCCGCCCATATTTCATCTTTTAAAAGTTTAACAATGTCGATGTCAGATTGAGGGAATTTTGCCCCCGAGGGCAAAGTTTTCGCAAATCTACAATTTGACAACGTCAAAACGACGTTGTCAAAATACGTCAATTTGTCGACATGAAACATGTCGACGTTTTTTACGACAATCGAAAAATTGTCGATGTCAATATCGACATTGACAATATCGAAAAAAAACCTGAATCCGCAAACCGGGTCCCTTTTTTCAATAATCCCTTTACGGGATTTTTGTTTTTTTGTTTGTGTTTGTTTTTTTTGATTGTTGTTTTGATTGTTCATATGAACCCCTTTCTTTATTCAATTATCTACACTAATATTATTCCCTTGTCGAACAAAAGTTAAACATTAATTGTTCTCAAGTTTACATTTATTTATGTTTTTTTCATTCAATTCAAATTACAAATTTAGCGCTTTTTTTGAATGTTTTAGGATTACCCACCTGCCAAGCGCCGAATATTTTTTATTTGAACTAGAATGGTTCGACAATTGAGGACATTAACCCATACGCACTATGCACTGGATGCACTGGATGCACTGGATAAACAATATGAAACTAAAACAAATAGATAGTAGTAAAAAGAAAAAAAGAAAAAATAAGGTATAAGTGAAATAATTATGAACACGCCTCGTTTTTTGTTATATTGAATATATGTATTGTTTAAAATAAGGTATAAGTGAAATAATTATGAAAACAAAAGAATTAATTAAAAAAAATAGAAAACATAACCAAGAAAACAGGTGAGATAGATGTCATAATATTTGACCAATTTGAAGATCCAATGGATATTGTTGATTTAGATATTGGATCTGATGATAGTAATTTGTTTTTAGTATTGGAAATAGAATATAGTAAGGGATTGAGTTTGAAAAAGAATAGAAATAAATGGAAAGTAATTATTATGAATCAAAAGAAATAGTTAGAAAAACTGAGGCAAAGTTAAAAAAATTAAATTCAAAGTCAGTATAAAAATGTAAACAATCAAATAAAAAACGATGGATAGGAAATAGATATAATGATAGGAAGTGTAAATAATGAAGTATATTTTAGTTCAAGAGCAATAAATGAAGGTTTAATATCAGATTTGGTATCTAGTGAAAAAATAAATATTGGTGAAATTTTTATGAGTGGATTAAAGGAAAATATGGAAAAAAATTTAGATAGAATAAATGAAATAGAAAACGAACTAACAAATCAATATCATATAATTGATATTGAATCTGAAAGAAGAGAAGTATGATTTGAATTATAGGAGTGATTTTAAGTGGAAAAAGAATTGATTAACAGGTCTGTTAGTTATCAAATTCAAAGCAAAAATACGCTTATTGATAAATATAAAAGGATAGTGATTTTATATAAATATGGTGATAACTTAAATTCAATGTATGGTCATTGGATGAGTGAAAAAATTGCAATTAACTTGGCTAATAAATTAGTTAGGATTATAAATTTTGATGAAGAAAAACTTGGCAAATATTTAAAAAATGAAGCTATTTCAGATGTTGATAATATTTATTATCATATATTTTCAGATTCAATGTTTATTTCAGAAACTATTAAATCTACTTTAAAAGTATTTGTAGACTTGAGGCTTAAAATAGTTATGCTTGAAATTACAAATTGTTTTAATTCCAGTTATAAAGGGTTTGGAATAAATTTAACCCTATCTTTTGAAGATATTGAATTGTTTATAGATAGAATTATGGAGTAAAAGTAAAATTATTATCATAATACTTTAAATTATGATAATATTGAAATGTTAAAATGTTAAAATAGGTTGATTTATATGCACAGTTATATGAAGAAACTATTAAAAGAGAATATTAGGTATTCATTAATACAGATATTAAAAAATATAAAAAACACTACCCTAAAGAATTTGAATCATTGAGTATTCATGAATTGAATAATAGATTTTGCATACCATCTATGCTTATAATTTTATCTGAAAATCCGGGGCTCCCTAAAAATTTATCAAATAGAGAAGAATTCATAAAACTAACTACGGGTGTACAAAAATTATCAGCGCAATGCGTGTTATTTTTAGAGAGAATGAGTGATAAACAATATGAAACACAGTTACAAAAAGCATATGAATTAAGTAAGGAGAATTGAATAGAATGAGATTAATAACAGAGGAAGATTTGAAAAAATTTAGAGAGCAAAAAGATACAAGTCAGAAAGATGCAAAAGAAATAAATGTAATAGTGAAATTATTCAACCCGTATGGGCCTCATACTTGGTATATATATGATATTTTTAACGAGTATCATATAAATGAAAAAACAAAAGCTAGTGAAATTGATTTAGTGTGGTGTTTCGCTGATTTAGGTGACGCGTTAAATGCTGAGTGCGGATCTGCGAGTGTCAAGGAATTAGAAAAAATCAGAATAAAACCATTCGATGGTAAAATAGAAAGAGATTTATATTGGGAACCTACAAGTTTAGAATCAGTTATTAACAAGGTGAAAGCGAGGAATAAATGAACGAGAAAGCGTGTTTCAGAAAAGTAATAACCGTAACAGTTAAAAACCCTTCTGATCGCAGGAAAAAACAGTCAATACCTATGAAAGCTCCGGAGGAAGCTATAGAACTTAAGAAAAATATAATAGAATCTGTATACAAGTTTGTTGAAAAAAACACAGATACACCTGATTTTGAAAAGTTTATAGGCATACTGGAAGCCGGCGGTGAAATGTCAATTGAGTTTGGCCAAGCTATATTGTGTGAATAATAAAAAAACCGGAGTGTAAATTTTCTATTTTGTTAAAAGATTAAGAATCCGAGGTATCATTATGACACTTAGAAATAGATCTCAGGAAATTGAGAATAAAATTAAAAAAAGAATGAAATTTATTCTTAAAAACTTAGAAGAAGGAAGATCAGTTTATATGATTGCACTTGATCTTGATATGTCAGAGTCAAGTTTAAGAAAATATTTAAAAAAAATGGGTGTTATTCTTAAAGATATGAGGTATAAAAATAATGGAAATGGATAGTGTTAAGTTAATATTAAACGATCAGTTAGAAGAATTAATTGATGGTTTAAAAAAAATACAGAGCCAACGAGATTATTTATTGTCGAACACAAATTTTGCTGATGATAGCATTCAACATAGATCGCAAAAAGCAATGATCACTTCAAATAAAGCCAGAATTAAAGGATTTATTCGTGATATAGGTATTATTAATGCTCTTATAGATATAATGGATTATGCAGAATTTGAATTAGAAGATAGAAATTTAATTGAGCTCGAAAATATAAAAGGAAAATTATTCTTAAAGAAAAATATTGACCATAATAAATTTGCTAAAATTCTTTTGAATCATTCTCGTATTGATTTTGACATTGTAAATTATTAGAAGGAGCAGTGTGATGTTAACAAATTATGATATTATGCGTATTGAGGACATTCTTTTTAAAGCCCAGAAACATTCTAATGTAATAAAAATCAAACATAAATTAGAATCAATTCCCGTGCCGCAATTAGCGGAAATATACAATAGATTTTTTATGGGCCAATACCAAACCAGAATCGCCTATCGTGGTGATTTTATTTGCAAACATGGGCCAAAAGCTTTTATAATACAGATTTTCCTTGAAGAAGAATCTAATGCGCTCATTGTTTCATCTCAATTTGACAAAAATGATTGTCATTATGGTGAAGCAATTAAACTAAACAGCAAATTTAATGAAGATGATGGTGAACTTGATGAGATTTGTTCAGTTATAACAGAATGGTTAAATTTATTGAATTTTGATCTAATCAAAGAGCATATAATGATTAAATCAGTTGTAGAAAGCGCATTCTAGGGAGAAACGGTTTAAATTAAAAAGTATATCATTAAAACACTCAGATATTTATGTTGATAGAAGCGAATGTATAGGAGTAAATATGAAAGAAGTTGTAAAAATAGATAAACCTTTGCGTAAAAATTCTAAAATACGTAGAAAGAATGGAGAGATATTAGGGGAATTTCAAGATTTTGTAGAATACAACTGCGCATCACCATATGACCATATTAATACTTTACATAATAATCTTCATGATATTGGTTACACTTTATCATTAAGCGATGAAGAAATTGTCGATGATAGGCTGAAAGAATTATATGAAATAGAAAATTTAATTCAAAAAAATATTGATGTTATAAGAGAAAATAGAATACGGAATATCGGTATACGATATTGCCTTGGACTTAGGTATTTCAGAAACAAGTTTAAGAAAGTATTCAAGTAAATTAGGTTTAGTTTTAGAGAAAGAAAACAAAATAAAATTAGAACATAATAAAAATGAAAGTCAAGAAATATTAATAAATTGTACATTTTATAATAATGATGAAGTCAATATGATTTTTTATTTAATTTCTTATAAAGGAAGATTTTTATACCAAGGTGAAACAGCTAAAAATAAATGTCTTTATGAATTAATAGTGAAAGATGGTATAGGTATAATGAAGAAAATATGTGATATAAATCAAGATATATTGAAAGACATTAAAGAGATACAACAAGAAAAAAAAATGATCACCGTGATTAAACAAAAAAACGAATAATACTATATATTTTATTATAATATAAAAAAATATGAATTTTAGAAAGGTTGGTAATTATGAAAAAAGACGAATTAATAGAGCATATTAGAAAAAGTTTAGAAGATATTCTTTCAATGGAAAAAAATATATGTCCTAATTTTGGCATGGATTTTGTTGAATTAAAATTAGATCATAGTAAAACATGTGATTTGGTAAGAAATTTTTTAGAAAAATTGCCCATTAATTCATCTAGTGTTAAAATAGAGGTTGATGAAGAAAAATCAGCAACCAGAGAAGCATTAGAGCAAAAAGAAATTCATCTGAAATTAACAGGTAGTATTTATGATGATAGTTTTTGTAATTTGCTGGCGGATGTTTATGGTTACGATAGAGAAAAATTTAAAGAAGCAGTTAGAAAACCAGTAGATTATATAGTAACAAATATAGAAATAAAAGATGGAAGAATAGAATTTAAATGAAAATAAGATAATTTATTATGATAATACTTATAATTTTGATATTATATAAATAATATATTTAAATGAAAATTAATTTTACGGAAGGAGCAATAAAAGGTGAATAGAAAATGCAAGAAAAAACTTTAACCGATTATTTTGTTGATTATTTAAAACCCATACAACAAGAAGATGCGAAATTTATTATGGATTTGTTTAAGACTAGGATTGAATGCAATCCTGAGTTAAACGAGCATACGAATATAGGTTATTTTTATGGAACTATGAATCTCAATGGAGAGTTAACTGATGATCCAGATGACATACCCTGCATTAGTGCTCTTGGTTTAATTAATGGGTTTCTTTGCTATATGCAAAATATGGATAAGAATTTTTTAGAAAAAGATTTTGGAAAATTTGAAAGAATACTTTTAGATTTTGATAAAACTGAAATAGAAAATGGCAATTATGCTAATTATCAAATCATGAATACAAGAGATTGGAGGGCACCAAAAAAATGAAAAATTTTCAATGTTATCAAGATATAATACTTAAAAAAGATTGTAATTATTTAATAGATTATTATTTTTTACAACTAAATTCTAAAGTAATAAATCTATTAGAAACCCGTACATCTTATGTTTCTTATAAGTCAAATAAAAGACTTTTTGAAGAAAAAAGCAATACAAAGTATTTAGATCAGATTTTGTTTGGCTTGGGGGATATATGCCAGTGTATTTTCGTTATTTGCGAAAAGCTAAATATAAATATTGATGATATTCTTCGTGCCAACACGCCTGTCAATAAGTTTTTACCACCTAAACTTGCTATTGATTCCATAGGATTGTATGAAGAATATTTTAATAAATATTTCAATTATAATAGGGATGATTACGATATTAATGTTGCTTCAATTTTTGATAGTATTCTTTTTTGCTCTGCTAATATTACTGATTTATTTATTAGGAATAAATATTATAATCAGACTTTAGATATAAATGATATTAAAATAAATTTTAATATCATTTTGTTTCAAGTTTTTAATATAGCTTTAATATATAAATTTAACTTAAGACAGGTTTTGAATTATAACGTACAAAGGCTTGATAAAACTGAAATAGAAAATTAGAAGGAGAAGTAAATGATTTATTTATTAGGGAATATGCCATTAATTATGGTTGTTTTAATTTGTTTTCCATTAGCTGTTGTGATGACAATATCACTGGTTTATATATGGAGTTTTATGCATCTCGATAGAAATCAAGAAGAAGACATCAAATTTGTTCTTAGTTGGATAATGTTTATTTCTTGTTGGATTATAATGTTATTAATATAATATAATAGAGATATTAATATGTTAAACAAATACGCAAATGTAGAAATTATTGAAATTTCTGAAATCCAGATCGCATTATTGAAAATGCGGCTAGAAAATCAGAAATATGTTGATACAAGTGATTTTATAATTCCGCCTCATATTTATAATACAAGAAATGTTTGTTATCCTTCTAAGTTTATTTATTATGATAATACTTATAATTTTGATATTATATAAATAATATAATTGTTTGGTGTTATGATGCAATATAAACAGAAAAGATTAAATGGAAAAATTGTTAGTTATGAGAAATATCTCATGTACTCAATTAATTATCTGGTTTCTGAATATATTTTAAAACCAGATAAAAAAATAGAAAATGAAATTGTAAAAAAATGGAATGAATTAAAAAATATACATAAAAATAACTAGAAAGAGGTTAAAATGCCAATTGTCAAAGCTAATTTAGAAAATATTTTAAATAAAATCGGAATAAATTGTCAGCATTTACCCGAACACTTAAAATATGTTTTAATTAATTTGAAATACTCTAATGAACCATTAAAATATAGATTTTTTAAATTTTTAAATTCAGTTTGTTATAATTATGATAGAATGATTTTTTTTGAAGATTTTCTATATAATAGATATAGTAAATCTCAGTTATTAGAGCGTTATGAAATAACGGAAAAAGAATTTGATGATGAAATAGATTATATTTTAGAAAGAATTAAATGTGTTAACCAAAATCCTTATGATATTAATGAATTTAAAGAATTTCCAAGAAAAAATTATAATAAAATTTTAACTTATAAAGAAATAGAATTTTGTTTTAATGAAGATAGTTTTGATATTAGTTTATTATCTTTAAAAAATTGGCTTAAAGATCTAGGAAAAATGAATAATTTAGATTTACAACCTAATTTTAAAAAGAAAGTACCATGGAAAAAGAATCAAAAAATATCTTATTTAGAAAACTTATTTAAATACCCTTGTATTAATAATACACTTATATTTAATGCTAAGGACTACAATACTCCAGATACATTAATTCAATGTATTGATGGAACGCAAAGAATAAACGCAACATTAGATTTTATTGATGAAAAAATACCTATTTTTGGTTCATATATTTATGAAATATCTGGTAAATTAAGTATAGGATTTGGTTTTAAAATAAAAATATTAAACTTTAAAACCGAACAAGAAATGTTAGAATGGTACTTAGAAGTTAATGAAAATTTTAAAAAATTTACAAAGAAAGATTCAGATGAAATTAAGCAGTTAATAAACTTCTTAAAATTAGAAGGGAAAAATTCATGAATACTCTACCATACATTATCTTTCAAAATGAACAGTATAAGATTGAATTAGATAAAATTAAACATATGATGAGTTTTAAAATTATATTTAAAATGTATAAAAAATTCGATGACACTTGGAAAGAAATAAAATTAGAAAATTGTAGTGTTTATGATTCTCAATTAATTTTTGGCTTTTTATGTCGAAAAATTTTAAAATTAAAAAATAAAGAAATATTTAAAAATTTAAATGATAAAATAGAAAGGAATATAAATTGAGATTTTCAACTGATTTAGAACATAAAATAGCAGAAAGATTTTCACAACAATTAAGTGCAATTTTTACTTGCCCTTGTTGCAATAATAAGGATTTTAAAATACCAAATATGGTTTATAATCTTATTCCTATTGAAGATCAGTTAAAATCAAAAATAAGTTTTAATTTAGATGAATCAATTAATCCATTTATATTAGTTGTTTGTAAAAAATGCGCTTATACTTCTATTTTTTCATTAATATCTTTAGGATTATTAGAGGAAACAAGATTAGCTTATACTAAATTATGTAATACGGAGCTTAAAAATAATGGATCATAATTTATTAAATAGGTTAGAATTTTTAAATTCATTACCTAAATATACCAAAGATGACATGATAAAAGGCTTATATTCAAACAATATAAGTTCAGAAAAACTTACAATAGATAAGATTATATTATTAAGAACATATGATAAATATGACAAAATAACTAAAGCTGATTATTATGTTATAATTTATTTTTTATTAGAGAACATTTTTAAGCTAAAAAATGTGATAAATCAATTTTAGAAAGTCTGGTATCAAAACTTTTAGATTTATATTTTAACTTGAGGTAAATAAATGGATAAAATGGAAAGGCTAGCAAAAGAAGCGTTTGTATTAGTTAAAAACTGCCCGTACTGTTATAAAAGAGCTAGTAATGAGCTAAAGGAACTTTTACCCAAAGGCTATATTGATGTAATGTATGAGTATTTAAACGCTAATAGAAATAAATTATTTGCAGCTGACGAAATAACAAAAAATATTTCTTTAGATTTGTGTTATACTTCTGCCGTTAATAGATTAGATAGGTTATATAAGGAGAATAAAATTGTAAGATTTAGAAAAAGTGAATTACACGTTTATAAATATGGTATATTTGATTAGGGAAAATGGAATGGATAAATTAATAATTGGTATTTCTGGAAAACAACGCTCAGGAAAATCTTTAATGGCGTCTATATTAGAATTAATATATGGTTATGAGAGAATTGATTTGGCTAAACCACTTAAAGTTAAATTAGCCAAGAAATTGGTTGATGATAATGGCGGCTGTTTATTGTTGAAAGAAGCACTTGATAAAATAGAAAATCAAAAAGATTTTTATAGGCCATTTCTTATTGATTTTGGAAAAAAATTAAAATTAGAACACGGTAATGATTATTTAATAAAATTAGGGTTAAAAAATTCTAAAAATAATAAAATTATATTTGAAAATATAAAAACCAAAGAGGAGTTTGATTATATTAAAAGCCAGAATGGTATAATGGTAAGAATAGAGCGCTCAAGAGAATTAAGAAATGGTATTTGTTATTCATCAGAAAAAGATATTACAGAAACTGATTTAGATGATGTAAAACATGATTACACTATAATAAATAATAGTTCAGAAATATATAATTATGCCTTGAAAATAATTACTTGGTATTTGTATTGCGAAATAGAGGCTGGTTTAAAAAATGATCAGATATAAATTTATTAATAATAATAAAATTAAATTTTATTGTCCCTGCTGTGGTAACAGATTCATTAAGGAAAATAAAAAATATATGATTTTACAAGTTTCAATTTGTCCCAATTGTCAATTTGAAAGTTATCCAATTAAAATTAAGTAAATTAACAATTCAATAGAAACAATATAAATAATGTAATTTTTGTTGTATACTTGTTGTGTGGAGTTTTAAAAGTATGGATGAAGTTAAAAAAATGAATAAAAAATTAAGCTTAAGTTTAAAAGAATGCCTTGAATTATATTTAGAAAAAATATTTCAAAATAAAGAAAAGGATTATGTTGTTTTTTCATTTTTAGGTATAAACGATATTGTAGTTGGTAGAAACAAAGATTTTATCTGGATGTCAAATAGTGATAAAGATGGATTTATATGGTGGGTTGATGGATTGGAACTTAAAACAGTGGAAATTGAAGAAAAAATCCCCACCGTTTTAGATGATTTAAGTTCTATTACTGATGATATTTATTCTTTTTGCTCATCATTATGTTGAGATTTCTTTTGATCTTTATCTTTTTGAGCCTTAATAATAAATTTTAATAATTCTTCAGTGTTTTCAAGTGCTGCACATAATGAATGAGCTTCAATTGGCAATTCGGGACCGCCAGCTATGTTTAGAACTAATAATTGTGGCGAACTATTATCAGAATTAGTTAATTTTGATTGCACAGTTTCTTTTAATTGCTTAACGTTATTAAGTTGTTGTTGTAAAAGTTCTATTTCAGTTGTTGGTATTTTTTTTGATCTAACTTTATCCCTGAATCTATCAGGTAACACTAATTGATTTTGATTATTCATGTGGCTATCCTTCTATTTATTACATACCTTAAATTATCATATCATAATACTGAATTATTTTATATAATTATAATATGCATATCAACATGAGGGATTTTTTATGGAATTTAACCTATTAAAAGAAAAAGATAGAGAAAAAATAAAACAAACAATTGATAAAGAGGGATTTTGTTGTTTTTCCAATAACAAAATACCAGAATTAGAAATTATGAATGGAAAATTTTATGAAGAAACATTTGGTTTTTCTAAAACTTATACTGAGGTTTTGGAAAATTGGGAATTAGATGAAAAAGAAAAAGAAGATATTTTAAGAAAAAATAGTTTAGAAAAAATAATTCCAGATGATTTTTATGTTTGGCGAACCCCGGGACCATTAGAGGAAAAATTAACAGAAATATATGGTCCCGGTTACATTAGGGAAATCGAAATAAATTCTGATATTGATTTATTATTAGAAAAAATTGATAAAATTCATTATGAAAATATAGGCATTATTCGTTTATTAAAAGGACAAAAATGAGAGAAATACCTTCAAACTTAATTTTATTCGGAGACATAATAAAATATAAAAGAAAGAAACTTGGGCTAACCCAAGCTAAAATGGCTAAAAAAATAAAAATAAGCTCTGTCGCCCTAAGTAATATAGAGAGAAATATAGAGTTTCCAAGTGAGCAATTGTATAACGAAATACTATATTATTTAAAATTAGAAAGAAAATTTGAAAAAGGTGTTAGATTTAAAAAAAGATTATTGAGATATTTAAGTAATAATTGTGACATTTATTTTTTATTAAAAACAATAACATATGACGCCAGATGTGAAATACAAGAAAATATTTTAGAAAAACAATTAAAACTTAGGAAAAAACGTAAGAAAAAAGCTTTAGAATTTAAAGACGAATTAATGAGAAAAAAAAGGAAATGTATGGATAGAATAAAAATAAGGGAGATTTAAAATGGTAATTGAAATTAAAGAAAACAAAATGATGATAACAGGATATGAATTTGATTATATGAAAATTAATCCAATTATTAACAAGGTTGGTATAACATTCAATGGGTCAATTTATGACCATGGGACAAAATCATTTCTACATATTGATTCTAAAAAATTCCCCACCTCTTCAGCTAATGGGGCTATTGGAATTGTACAAGAAATAAAAGCAGAAAAAGTTTTATTATTTATCCAAGCAACAACAAATATACATAATGCTTGCTGCAGGCTAAATGTAACTAAAAGTTATATTTTTTCAAATCAAAAAAGAGCTTTAAGCTTATTAAATGCATATATGAATGAGTATTATATAAATAATCAAAATTTTTACCTATGTTATAAAATAACAAAATCTATATATACTTCAAGATCGATTTATTCAACGCTTAAAAACTCTCATAGACCTAGATTTAATTTTATTTAAGGAGAATTTTATGAAAAAATGTATAAATTGTGCCTTTTGGATTCAAAAAACACCATTTTTTAATGATATAGCTTTTGGTGTTTGCTGCTCTCAGGATGTTCATGAGAAACATAAAGGCGAAAGAAAAACAGATTCAGAACAAAGTTGTGAATATTTTATAGAAAAAGTAAAGGAGAAAAAATGAAAAAATCAGTTAAAGAAACTATTTTAGTCGATTCTTATCAAGAAAAATTAACAAAAATTGGTAAAATAAGTGAAAAAAATGAGAACATATTAGGGATTTATATTTTTAAAATTAAAAAAGGAGAAGATTTAGTATATTTTGCTATTTATCAAAGCAAAAATGATATTGAAATTATTTGTAAAAATAGAAAAAGAAAAAGAGTGTTAACAAAAATGTTAGAAACATTATTAGTTCTTGGTGATATTCAATATGAAGATTATTTAAAACATTTTCCAAGAGAAAAGAGGGAGAATGTTGATAGTTCAAATATTAAGTCGATTGGTTATACTAATAAAATAGAACTTTTAGAAATAGAATTTAATAATAATCGAGTTTATGAATATTATGAAGTTCCAGAAAAAATTTATATTGAATTTATAAACTCTGAATCAATTGGTTCTGCGTTTCATAAACTTATTAGAAATGTATTTTCATACAAACAACAATAATGATGATTCTTTTTTATGTATATGTTTATATACAAACATAAAAAGAAACGCAGCAAAACGCAGCGTACGTTGTGTAAAATATAAATAATTATAAAAATTGAATAAATTACAAAATAACTTTAATTATGGTAATATGAAACTGTTTTTAAAGTTATTTTTTTGGAGGAATTTATGTTAAATGTTAAAGAAATTTTTAATTCAGATCATACTCAAATAACAACTGATTTTAAAATTGAATCAAGTGTTACCGTTCCGCAACCAACTGGAAAAGAATTAGTATATTATATAGATTATACTAAAGGAAGTGAAACAAATGTCATTATTGAGTTTTTAAATAGTTATAATGAATCTGATTTCTTTAAAATTAATGAAATTGATTCATTAACTTTAGATGAAACAAACAAAGTAAGTATTAGAGTCAAAGCTCAACCGGTTAATTCTTTAAGGGTCAAATCAACTGATGCTATTAATTCTAATACAAATTTAAAAATAAAAACATACCTTGATTAGGTATAAAGTTTCAGACAGATTTATAAAAATAAGTAAAATATTGGTTGGAATTTTTAAAAAATAAAGGAGAAAAGAATGTCTTTAAATTCACTAGGCTATGAAATGATTGGTAGTAATGAATCAAATATAGCTGGTTTGGCCTCATTGCTATCTAAAGATCAACTCATTGAAGCTGAAATAGATCAAAATGGGGCTTCTATTCCAATTTGTCTATTCCCTCATTATGCCAAGATTGAAAGTGTAAAGCTTCTTGCCCTTGCTGAAAGCCATGATGCGAGTGTGCATAATTTAAAAGCAAACTGTTCAATTGACGGCAATGATTTAATTGATAGTGACAAATCATTAAATACGGCCAATGGCTGGCAGGCAGATGCATTATTTGATTTAGGTGTAAATCAAAATTTAGATGTTAAACCTAATAGTGTCCTGAAACTTGATATTGAAAATGAAAATGGCACAACCGCAACAATAACAGGGTTACTTGTTTGTGTTAAATTCAGACATCCACTTAGCGAGTTTAAAAAATAATTATGTTAGAAGCAAAATGCACATCTTTATTTAAGTTTGGTCTTGTATCTGATTCTTTTTTTAGACAAGTTATGAAAAAAGAGTTTTCTCATATGAGAAAATTTGAAGTATCAGATCAAGATCTTGAAAAAGGCATTATTTCTGGTATATTTAGCGCCTCCAATGTTATTGATGCTCATGGTGATGTTATTTCTAGTCAAGAATTAGAAAAAGCAGCTCATGATTTTATGTTGCGCGGTCAAAGAGGTTTGACCCTTGTAAAAGGCGGCAAACCCGGATTCGGACATAAAAAATCAATAGACGCCTATATTGTAGAGACTTGGATCGAACAAGATCAAGAAGATCCAGTTAGCTCTTTTGGCGAACCAAACCTTTTATGGAAAGGTAAAATAAAAATTAATGATCCAGAAATAAGATCAGAAATTAAAAAAGGTAATATTATTGGTTTTAGCATTGGAGGCTTCCATTATAGGATTTTAAGAGAACAGTAAAGGTAAAAAATTTATGAATATACCAGATTTTTTTAAAGCTGCTTTTAATAAAAGCTTAACTAATCCAAATCAAAAAAATATATATGATACTAGAGATCTTGAGGTTAACGAGATTACTTTAGTACATAAAGAAGAAGCGGTTCCAGCAAATCCAAAAGCAAAAGTTTTAATGTATAAAACCGCTTCAAATAACATTATTGAATCAACAAAAGTATTTGTTGATGGTTTGCAAAAATTAAATTCTTTAAAAGCTGACGAGCAAACAAAAACTGAAATCTTAAAAAAAGGTGTTGATGAATATATTAAGCATCTTTCAAACTCTTCTAACAGTAATATAGATGATAATACAGAAAGCGAAGGAGATTCAGAAACTATGGACCCTAAAGATTTAGAAAAAATTCAAGAATTATTTAAACAAGGTGTTACACCTATTACTCAGTCTATTGAGGAATTGAAAAAATCAACCGAACAAAAACTAGACGACCATTCAAAAAGACTTGATTCATTAGAAAAACAGAATCAAGAGGAAAACAAGCCAGATAAAACTGAAGATCAAATTGCTTCTGCTTCAAGTCAAGAAAGCGTGCAAGAAAATAATACTAAACAAGCTGATGAAAATCAAAATGTTGACGAAGCCCAGAAAGCTATTGATGACCTCAAAAAACAACTAGATGAAGAGAAGCAAAAAATTCTCAATGAAGACGAAAAATTTGCCAAAACAAAAGAAGAATTAGAAAAAATTGAACTTGAAGCTTTAAGTAAGTCTGATAAAATCAACTCTATTCAAGAGTCTATCGAGCGCCTTACAAAAACAAACAATGATTACAATTATGAGCTTAATAAATCTATGCAAGAAGGCATCGGCATGTTAACTGAATTATTCAAAGCTATGGCAAAAGATAATAAAGATTTATCAGATAAAGTAAAAACTCTTGAAAAGAGCTCGATTGGTAAATCACGTAGTTTAGACAATGTGTTTGCGCCTTCAAATAAAACATCTAATTCTGTAGATGAAGATGATTCTATGTTTTCTGATGTTTTTGATTTTGACGCTATGGAGAAAATAGCTAATATAAAAAGAAAAAATTAATCAATCAATTACTTTGAATAAATAAGACGTTAATAAATAGTTAAAAGGAGTTTTATAAATGGAAAATGAAGTATTGCGGAAGGACACGATCAAGGTTTATAATCTTGGTCAGGGTACCTTAGACCCTGCAAGGACTAATACTTTTATTACAAAGGTTAGAAATCATTCAAAGTTTTTACAAATGATCAGGGTTGAAACCAAGTCACAAAAAGAAAATAAAATTGATAAAGTAATGCTTGGTGAGCCGATCACTGAAAAAGCTGACGAGCATCAGCTCAGTACAAGGTTTGATTCTCCAGTCTTCGGTCAAATTAAGTATTCGACCGAAAAACTTCGTTCTCAGTATTCAATGACTTGGGAATCTTTAAGAGAAAATCTTGAGAAAAAATCTTTCTCTACAACTTATATGAATATGGTCAGACAGAAACTTGCTGATGACTATGAATTATTAGGAATTCAAGGCGTAGAGGGAACATCTGGCGACACTCCACAGGCAAAATTATTACGTTGTAATAATGGATTTGATTATTTAACTCAAGAAAACAGCAATTTACTTGATGTTGGTGGCTCAACAATGTCAACAAGCATGTTCTCAGAAGCATTAAAAAGAATGCCTGTTAAATATAGAAAAGATCCATCTAAATTACGCTGGTTCTGTTCGCCAAATGCGAAAATTGATTACATCAAAATGCTACAAGGTAGAGCAACACCTTTGGGCGATTTATATACAGTTCAAAATATGCCAGTTTATGCTAATGGGATATTAATTGAAGATATACCTTATATTCCGGACGATAAGCCATTAACAGTATCTACAGCTACCGCTGCATATTTAAAATCAGAAAGACAAGGCCCGTTTAACATTGAGGAAGGCGTTAATGATAATTTAGTCATTAATGTTAATTCTACAGGCAATGTATCGGTAAAACTTCAACCGGGCGGATGGAGTGCGCAAGAAATATGCGCTCAAATTAATAGGCAGCTTGATTATTTCCTTTGTGAAGACAATGGATATGGATTTATTGTCTTTAGAACTAGAACAAAAGGATCAACCTCAACTTTTGTTATTGGTTCTGCTAGTGACAATGCCTATTCAACACTTGGGATTTCTGAAGGCCCATATGCTGGGCAAAACGCCGCCTCTACAAATGTTAAACGTGAAGGCTCATTTATCTGGCTAGCTGATCCTATGAACTTTATTCAAGTTATTTTAGGACAAATGAGAATTTACAATGACTACTATCCTAGAACTGATCATTTTGAGACAGTTATTTATCATGAAAATGATTATGTTATTGAAGAATACGAAGCGATAGTAAAAATCATTAATTTGAAAATAGACAATGACTATCTCTGATATAGTAACTTTATCCATCAAGCCATCCTGAGTATTTTTTATTCAGGATGGCTAATTTTATTGACTTTAATTGATTCCTTTATTACTATATAATAATTGATGGAATTAATTTAAAGGAGATAGTAAATGGGTCAATCATTTAAAAAAGAACTTTGTTTAGCAAATGAAAAATTAAGTTTTGCAGTCAGATCGCCAATGTCAGGTATAGTTTATGATTTTAATAAAAATCATAAACAAAACATAGTAACAAACAAAGATGATTATATTTACTTAATGAATGAATATGGAAAAAGATTAAGGGAAGTTGATCCAGATAATCCTCAAGCAATTAATTCAGAAATGAACTTAGATCAGACACTTGCTTTAAGAAATAATCGATATTCAAAATTTGTTGATCCAGAATTAGCTGATGAAAATGAAGAAAGAATTATATTTGGTGAAAAAGCTAGTGAAATTGAAAAAATTGATTCTGATGAAAGCGGGTTTATATTAGTTTATATGAAAAATGGCAAAATAAAAAAAGTAGGTGCCGAAGAACAAAATAAAACTGAAACAACTAAAAAAGAAAAACCTCAAGAAAAAATTGCAATTGCTAGAAGGAGATTAATTGAATAGTGCCATATATAGATTTACAATATATTAGAAATGAGGGTTATGAAGGAAGTGAAGAAAGATTTAATCTTTTAACTGAATCCATAACAGATTTTATTGATATGTTTTGTAAAAATATATTTAGAGCATTAAAGAAAACTCTTGATATTGATGGTTGTGACGGCTGCATGCTTCCTGCACCTTATTCTATTATTAGAATTGATTCTGTATCTATATATGATGGAAGTAAATTTAATTCAGTAGATAATTCAAGTTATGTTTATTATAAAGGTAATGATCCATCTGTAGATATGTTTCCTAGAATTTGCCTTAGGGATCCCCAGAGAATATTCCCATTTGGTTATCAAAATATAAAAGTCAACGGCATATGGGGATGTTGTAATATTGAAGACAATCCAGAATTCAATTCATCTTTGCCTGAAAATGATCAAACAAATTCAAGATATATTTATACTACACCAGATTTAATAAAAAAAGCTTGTGCAAAATTATTTTTTCTTTTAGAACCAAAATTAAATGATTGGCAACCTAATTTTGATGTAAAAATGATACCTTATATAATAAAAGAAAGAACTGATGGTCATTCATATGAGCTGTCTGATAAAATTGTTGATTCATTAGGTGGATTAACAGGTGATAAACATATAGACTATATTTTAGAAATGTATTCAAGATATAATACAGTGACAATTGTTTAATTATGATACCAAAATTAATTCATCCTGTTTTAATTGAAGTTGTATTTTTCGATAAAGAAAATGCTTATTATGATTCAATATTGAAAGAGCACATAGGTAAACCAACTTATACTAAACCCACTGTAGTACTTGGACAAAGGGGGTTTCCAAAAGATCAAGCTGAATTAAATATGGTAGCCGGCGGCGATAGCAAAATGGCTGATGGATATTTTTTAACATATCAATCGGAGTGGAGAGAAAAACTAGCTCTTCAAGAAGGTGAAGAATTTAATTTAGATATTTTTAAGTCGGCTAAAATTGTAAAGCATGAAAATTATCAGGTTGATTATAAAATAATTGAAGCTATACCCTGTACAACATATAACCATAGAACATATTTTATTAAACTTGAATACACTACTCCTCAAAAAGGAATGTAATGATTAATTTAAAAATGGAATTAAGAGATAGAGAGTGGGAGCAAGCCATGATTGGTCTACAAATGAATGGTGATAGGGTTCCGCAGAGATTTGCCCATGTTATAGGTGGATATTTAGCAGAAAAAGTTAGAAAAAATTTACTTAGTCAAAAATTTGCTTCAACTTGGAAACCATTGAGCCGTCTTACATTAATGGCAAAAAAACAAAATAGAGATAAGATTTTAATTGAAACAGAAAAAATGGCTAACGATATAAGTTATACTTATGATATAAAAAACAAGCGTTTATATATTGGCGTCCCTAATTATAAAAGAAGATCAGCCATGTTATCTATGGTTCATGAATACGGGGCTTGGATAAAAAAATCAGGTGCCGGAAAATTAAATAAAGGTGGGTTGGGGAATTTATTTTCTGGTTTAAAAAAACATGCGCCTAAATCAGGAAAAAAAGGCAATTATATAAGAATACCTCCAAGACCATTTATAGCGCCAACAATTGATGAAGAAATAAATCATGGAGACCTTCACCAAGTAATAGATAAAGATTTAGACTATATGATGACTAAAATTTTAAAAGGTAAAAATATAAAAGAATCAAGGGGTATTTTAGAAAAATTAGTAGGCGATTTAATAGCATGAGTAATGAAATAACACAAAAAGATATTAATGATTGTGAATTTTTAGATGTTTTAAGATCATTGGTTGAAAAATTGCAAGACAATTGTTGCAAACAAGTATATGTATATACTAATTCTTATTTTAATAAAAATCCAAATGATTCCGAGTTTCATATAGTTAGCGAATCCGAGTTGCCACAAATAGCTATTGTCCGTATTATTTCAAGAGAATTAAGATTAAGAAGATCACTATATAAGCATAAAATTTCAAATTTAGAAAATTTGACCTTTAAAAATATTGGTAGAGCAAAATTTTTTGACTTCTTTTTTGACTTAAATATATTATCAACAAGCGCTAATGAAAGCTCTGCGATAAAATGGAAAATTCATAAATTTTGGGAAGATTCAGATCATCTTATAGATACTATATCTGGTAAAACTTATACCTTTGATATGCTTCAAGATGATGTTTTTGAAATAGAACCTAATATATCGGATTTAAGTGTTGTTGGTACGCAAATAAAAATTGGTCAAGTGCCAGTTTTTGGCAATATAGAGCAAACAGGACATTTGGTTGAAACTTTTATTCCAAATATAGCGGTAAATTAGGAGTTTATGATGAAAAAAATAGTTCTTAAAAATATGTCTAAAATAACATTATGTTTTCCGTTAGTTAAAAGTGGTAGTGTTTTTTATTTGGAGTCCGGACAAAAATCTGAGCCAATAGATGAAGCGCTGGTTTCTCATCAAATTAAAAAAGCTATTTTAAAAGGTGTTTTACAAGTAGTTCCTGAAGTAAAAAAGTCTACTGTTAAAAAAGAAGACAAGCCTAAAGAAGATAAAACAGAAAAAACCAGTGAAATTCAAGAAGTAACAAAAAACACTGATGAAATTGAAAACGATATAAAAAAGAAATAAATTAGCAATAGTTAATAGTTAAAGGAGTAAGATATGAGCCTATACAGTTCAGCGGGTGTCTACACTAATATTGTTGACGCCTCTTTATATGTCTCTAATGCCGGGCAACATACAACCGCTATGTTATTAGTTACAGAAAAAGGTCCAATTAATGAACCAATAATAATATTTGATTTTAACCAATTTGTAACCGTTTTTGGGTCTTATGGCATAGAAGGTAGAATTGATGCCTTTATGATTAAAAAGTTTTTTGAAGAGGGTGGTAATAGATTAATCGTAGTTGGTATTGCCCATTATACAGATATTACTGACGATTCAACTCTTACAGCTCTAAAATCTTCATTAACATTAAAAGATCGCAAGATTGGTGTTGATAAGACTCAAAATGATATTATTTTAGCTGAAGCCAATTCGCCAAAGACTTGGGGCGATAAAATATCAGTTACAACTCAGAAATATTCTATTATTACTACGATTAATTTAACTACTGGCGATACTGAATTGGTTTTGAACTCTTCTAATGATGTTGAAATTGGTGATAAAATTACTATAAGCGACGGCACACACTCTTATACAACTGTTATAACCAGTAAAGACAATGGGTTAAATAAAATTTATTTCCCAGCTTACAATGGTGCGGATACTATAGTGGCCGGGGCGAGCGTTTCAAGTTCGTCAACTCATAGAGCTTTAACAGTTATAGACAATGATGAATCATTAAAATCCGACGATACTACTTTAACTTTAAATAGTGTTGCGGGTATAAATATTGGCAGTATAATTACTGTCTTAGATAAAAGAACTACAAATCCTAATTTTGTATCTTTTGTTGTTAAAGGAATAAACAATAGAACAGTAACATTTGATAGTGTTGGCTCTATTACTGAAATATTAGCCGAAAATTCTAAAGTAGTTTCTCAAGAATTTCAGATGATAACTTATTATGAATCAGAATTTAGAAATTATTTGAAATATTTAAGCCCACTGGCGAGCAATAAAACTGATGGTATTTCAATGATGATGTCAAATTCTAAATATGATATCAATTCATCTATTATTACTAATGCCGCTGATCCTTTAGACAGGATACCGGAAGCTGTTAATAAAACATATTTATCCGGTGGATCAGATGGAGTCAGTAGTTTATCGACTAGTGATTATATTGGCGACCCTAGCACAAAAACCGGACTATATGCACTTGATGCTATGGATGATATTGATATTATTTGCGCTGTAGGAGTGCCTAGGATTGGCAATACCCCGGGCTCAATCGATCCTGATCTTCAAAATGCTATAATTAATTATTCAAAGAATAATAAAACAACAACCAGATGCATTGTAGACCCACCTTCCGGCTTAACACCGCAACAAGTAAGAGATTATAGATATGGCGAAGGCGGCTTTGGGAATGAAATCCCGTTTGCGTCTGAAAAAGGTAGTTTACATTATCCTTGGGAAAAAGAAAACCATCCTATAACAGGCGAAACTATTTATTTACCTCCAGCCTGTCTTATTGCCGGCCGCCATGCTAGAAGCTATACTATGTCATATCCACATAGAGCACCTGCTGGCCCTAATAGGACTATTGTTACTACAAAAGGTTTTGAAACTAAGGTAAGTAGATCAGAAGATGATTTCTTAAGTCTGGCTAATATTAATGTAACGAGATCTTTTTCAGAAGGGGCTTATATTAATGGACAAAGAACACTTTCTAATGTTACTTCTGGGCTTGATAGTATTAATGTTGTTGATTGTGTTCATTATATAGTTCGACGCCTCGAAAAAGTTCAACAAGCTATAAAATTTGAACCTAATGATTCTGATACTTGGAAACGTGTTGTAAAAATTGTACAACCGTTTTTAAAACAAGTCAAAGATGAAAGAGGGTTGTATTATTATGATGTAACTTGTGGGCCAACGCAAAATACAGGTCAATCAATAGATAATAAAGAATTATATTGTTTAATTGTTATACAACCAACAAAAGCCGCTGAAAAAATAATCAATACGCTTGTCATAGAGTCTACTCAGACTTATTCTTTTATCTAATTAATTGAATAAATAGTGTTTTGTTTAAATTAGTAATTAATTAAGGAGTAATATAATGTTAAAAGCCCCAGAAAGCGTAATGCATTTAATGCAAAACTGGCAATTTGCTATTGAGATTGATGGTTTTATGTCCGCTTTATTTACCAAGGGCGCCCCGCCTGAAATAACAAATAATAAAGTTGAATTTGATTCGGCCGGATCATTATACACTATGCCTGCCGCTGGCAGGGTTGTGTTTGGAACAATCACGCTAGAAAAAGGAATTTTAGCCGATGGAACCGATGATGCCGCGTTGCAATGGTTATTCCACACAATGAATGTCCAGTTACAAAATGGTTGGATTCCTCAAGATTATATGAGAACCATCGATTTGGTTAAAGCTGGAAGAACCGGTAAGCCATTTAGAAGATGGAGGCTTTTTAGTGCCTTTATTTCTCAGTTAACCTATAGTGATCTTGAAGGATCAAGTGATGATAATACAATAGAAACACTTTCTATTGATTATCACTATGCATACCCAATAGATCCAGATGGTTATAATGCTAATCCTATTTATGACGATAGACCAGAGCAAAACGTTGTAACAAGAACGTTAAACACTGCCGCTCAAATCTTAGGCGCACAATAAAAGAATCCCTATATATTAAAATAAGCTTCACCTATTTTATCTATCGTGTATAATGGTAAAATATGGTGAAGTTTATTTTTTAAAGGAGATAGTTATGGAAAGCTTACTTTCAGTTATTGGCGGCTCAAGAGAGAGAGAATTTACACTTCCTTCTGGAAAATTAGTAAAAATTAAAGAAATGGACGGCTGGTGTGAAGACCTTTTAGCTAGTGAAGCGTTTCAGAGTGAAAAAGAAAAACAATCTAAATTTTCAAAAAGAAGCAATAAAGCTTTTGATAAAGTTTTAGCTTATTGCACTACTTATCTTGATGGTTGCGGTGAAAATGTAACCGTTAACGACATAAATAATCTTTATTCTTATGATTACTTATTTTTAGCTATGGCTATGCGTATTGTTTCAAGAGGTGACGAGTATAAAGTTGAAATAAATTGTGAAGAGTGTGGTGCAGTTAATGTATTTATTTATCAGAGTTTAACTGAAGAAATTTTAGATAAAAGTAAAACATTACAGGATTTAAACAGTATTCAGGGTGTCGATGTTGAAAAAGAAGAATATCATGCTGAAGTTTTTGATATTATATTTGTTCTTAAGTTTTTAAAATCTAAAGATCAAAATGTTTTAGAAGAAAGAATAAAACTTGATGGTAATAGGAAAAATAATTCTCACATCATTCTTATGCATTGTAAAGGCTGGTATAAAAAAGGAGCCGACCCAAGTACGATTCAACCATTAAACATTGATTTAATTAGAAAAATGCCTATGAGTTATACCACTGAAATAAAAGATAGAATAGAAGATATTAAATTTGGCCCTGATATAACAGTTCAATCTTATTGTAGAAATTGTAATTCTTATATGGAGGGTTCATTAATGACACGGGATTTTTTCCTTGCCAATTCCCGCAAGAAGAAATATTCTTCATGTGGCAACTCAAATGCAGAGGAGGATATGAAGAATTCATGTCAATGCCAGTCTCAACAAGAAAAAGAATCTACCAAAATTGTGTAAAATATAACGAAGAGCTTAAATCAGAATTAGATAAAATTAAAAGTAAAAAAGGAAAAGTCAAATAATGGCCCATAAAGTAGCGGCACATTTTTATCTTGACATGGCTGGTAATTTTTTACAGCAGTCAAAATTAGTTTATAATTCATTTAGAAGACTACGAAATGAATCAGATGAATGGCGTAGTTCATTAACTGGTGCTATTACGCAGTTTAGTTTTGGACTAGCTGGTGCCGCCACTGGTGTTGCTACTTTAAACGCCATGATGCAGCCGGGCATAAGAATGTCAGCCGAATATGAATTAGGCTTAAGAAAAGTCTGGACCATGTTTGATCTTGGCGAAGGTTTTGTTAAAAAACTCGGTAATCAAATGCTAGATTTATCATCATATTTTGGCGAAAGTATAGCGATTACTGAGGCCGCTGAATATCAAGCGTTATCATCTGGTATTGTTGATGTATCAGATTCAATGATGTTTATGGACGCCGCCAGTAGACTGGCTATTGGTGGTGTTACTGATATGAAAACAGCTGTTGATGGATTAACATCAATTATGGGTGCATACAGTATGGAAGCCGAAAAAATGGTTGAAGTCACTGATGCAATGTTTTTAGCAGCCAAAATGGGTAAAACTGAAATCTGGGAGTTATCGCAGCATTTAGGCCGAGTCGTGCCTATGGCAGCTCAATTTGGTGTCACGCCGGATGAAGTTATGGCGGCTGTTTCCACAATGACTACGCAGGGCCTTTCTACAGCCCATGCCGTAACACGCCTAAACGCTATGATGGCATCAATCATGAAAGCAGAAAGAAACAAGGCCGCCATGGAAGAGGCGCAAAGATTAGGCGTTGATTTTTCAGTTGCGTCTTTGCAGGAAAAAGGTCTTTTAAAATTCTTTAGCGATGTAATTAACGCCCAAGGCTTTATGACTGCGTCTTGGGGTAGGTTAATGCAGGCTACAGAATCTATGGTTGGCGCTCAGTCTTTAATGGTTGAGGGTGGTAAAAGATACGCAAAACAGTTAGACAGAATGTCTGTGAAAGCAGGAGAAACACAAAAAGCTTTTGAAAAAGTTTATAATAGTTTAATTTATCAAGGCAGAGTTCTGACTGAAACACTTAGAGCAATGGCGATTAAAGCTTTTAATCCTATTAGAGAATCATTAACGCTTTCTTTAAAATTAATTAATCCTATTCTTATAGGGATTAATAAAATTATGAGCTTGCCATTTATGGATCTTATTGGAACAGTTGGTATCTTGTTGACTTCAGCTACAATATTGGCAGCAACGCTAGCATCGTTATTGGTTACGCTTGAAAGTATTTTTAAAATATCAAGTTTAATAGCGGCTAGTAATTTTGCAAAAGATTTATTATTTACAAGAACTATTTTTACTGGTATTTCTGAAATTGGTAAAACATTTAGTCAAACAGCAAAAATGATGTTTTCAGGTAAAATAATAGAGAGTATGGGTTATTTTAAAAAGCAATTTAAGTCTTCTGTACTAGAGCCTACTCAGCAAGTTTCAAAAACTATTAATACAAATATGTCACTTTTAGGAACGACTTATACTAAATTCAATAAAATAGGTTCTTCAATTGTAGCTAGTAGCGATACAGTTTTTTCTAATTTTATAAAAGGGTTTCAAAATTTAGGTGAAGCAACCAAATTAAAAAGCGCAGGCTTATTTAAGGAATTACAAGAAGGAAAATATATTGAGAATTATAAAAAGCATTTTGGAAGATCATTTGAACTAATTGGCGAAAGATGGAAATCAATAAGTAAAACTGTTATTGATTCTGTTCAATCAAGTTTTTCTTGGCTTAAAAGCGGTGATATGAAAAAAGATTTAACAGGCGTTATGTCAGGTCTTAATTTTAAAGAAACTTTCAATAATATGCGTAGATCATTTGAAAGCTCTATAGCTAGCTTAAGCGCAACAATAGCATCTTTGAGCACAACAATAACAGGTATCGTCTCAAGCGTAGGTGGGGCAATATCGACTGTTTTAAGAACACTTGGCGCTATTTTTATAGAAATTGTTATACCAATGCTTCTTATAGGCGCTATGGTTTGGGCTACCATTGAGGGTTTGAGAAAAATTTGGCAAATTTTAACTAATTTATATAATGATAATTTCTTAGGTATAAAAGCTTTTGTTGAATTTATAGCATCAATATTAAGTGATATTGGTGATTTAATGTACGCTTCTTTTCTTGGATTTAGAAGAGGGTTTATGGACTCTTTTATGCCTATAATAGATCAAATGAGAGATATATTTGATCCTATTATAATAGCGATTCAAAGATTAAAAGATGCATTTTCAGAATTATTAGTAATATTTGGATTTTCAAGAGATCCTTTAAAACGCCAATATCAATTTTGGAAATTAATTGGTCAAGTTATTGGTTTTGTTACTAAATTAATTGCCGGCCCATTAGTTAGGTCTTTACGTAATACAGTTTTAATATTAACTCATTTTATAAATTCAATAACATCAACGGTTAGTTTTATTAAAGGGTTTTTCTCTGTATTTGAAAGCGCATTTGAAAATATCCGTATGGCTTTTTCTCCATTATTAAAAGCTTTAGATGATTTATTTAATACTGTACATAGTTTTGTTTCAGTTTTAACTGGTTCTTTATTTGGTCGTGATTTTGGCACAAAAGCAAATTCAATGTTTTCTTCTATGGAAAAAGCAGGTGCAGCTTTTGGCTCGTTCATAAAGTATTTTATTGAGCCATATTTAAAAACATTAGTAAAACAAATTGAGATTATAACTTGGTCATTAAAACTTTTAAGAAGTTTAATGGAGTTTGTTCGAGATGTTGTTTCTAATATGCCTTGGGCTGCAAGCGGTGAATCAGTTGCCACATATACTCCGGCCCATGTTCCGGTTGTAGCGCAGTCAGCCGCTGTTTCAGGTGGCGCTCAACAGCCACAAAAACAAACTTTTGCTTCTGATGAAAAAATTGAACAAACAAATAAAATACTTACAAAAATATTAGAAAATGTTTCTCAATCCAACTCAACTCAAAAAGGAAATAAGAATTATAGAACTATTGATGAATTATTAGGTAGTTATATAGACAATGCTGGGAATGTTATTTAATGTCTGAATTATTATCAAAACAACCAACCAAAGGATTAATAATGGATGTTGAAAATCCATCGAGTATTTTGTATTTTCAATTTAATCCAATTGAAATAGATGATTCATATTCAGCCAGATATAATGATCATAATATACCGGGCTTAATATTTCCTCGTTCACAGTGGTCAAATGGCACAAATAGAATGATTAAATTTGAATTACACTTTTTTTATTCAGAAAGAAATAGACAAGAAATTTTGAGAAAATGTTCATTTTTAAGATCTTTTTTAGAGCCAGATTATGAAGCTGTTTCAAAATTAGTAAAAGCACCAAAATATTTATTATTTGGATTTGGTAAATTATACAAAGGTATAATGGAGATGAGAAAATGCGATATCAAGTATCATGAATTATTTGATCCTGTCACTTTATACCCTATGAAAGCAATATGTTCAATTGAATTAAAAGAAATTGCTTTAAAAATTCCTGAATTTACAGTTCAGAAATCATCTATAAAACAATATGATTCAAGTGGTAGAGGTATAAGTGGAAGCAATTTTGTCCCACCGCCACCAACAACTCAAGGTGGCGAAACATTAAATGCTTTAAACTCAAGTCAAGTAGCGCAAAGCTATATTGCTAAGGCTAAAAATGCTTTAAATGTTAACCATGTAATTAACAGATATGCTGATGTAGCCACGGCAGCCAATAGTAAATTGTCTCAATATATACCGTTTAATTTGTTTGGGTGATTATGGTAAAAAAATCTAACAGATATAAAGATTGTTATATAATCCGTCGCCATAAAGATGACGGTGGCTATATTCATTTATCAACTTATAGAAAAAGAAAAATAATTAATAGGACAACTGATATTTATCATACAGTTGTTATTAATGATACGCTTGACAAACTTGCTTACATGTATTATCAAGATGAAAAATTATGGTGGGTTATAGCTGAATATAATAACCTATCATTCCCATTTGAATTAGAAGTTGGAAAAACACTTATATTACCTGATTACAATACAGTAGTTAATAAAATTTTAGTGTAATATGGCCAGTAATTATTTACCAATAACAACTACATTAAATGACACCGAAATCAGAGAACCTCAAGTTATTCTGACTTTAAAAAATGGCGATGAATTTCCGCCATTTTATAGGCAAAAACTTAAAAGATTTCAATATGAAAGAAAGGAAAATAAACCTGCCGAATGCATAATGACATTTTTGGATTTAAATTTTTATGATGAAATTGAATGGTATTTACATTTAGAGGAATCATATATAAATGCACAATGGGGTTATCCAACGGCATTGTCACCTAAAGTCTTATTATATGTAGCGCAAGCAGTTCCTACTTTTGGTGAAGATATAGAAATGATGATTAAATGCTATGACGAATCAGTAAATATGGATTCAATAAAAAAGAGAATTTGGCGTAGATCATTAACGGAAGTTTCGCAGGGTGGAAGAAATGAATTTTTTAGAATATCAGATATTGTTAGGCAAATAGCAAAAGAACATGGTCTCAAGCCAGAAATAGATGATACAATTCCAGTTCATACAATGGAGCAAGATATAAATGCTATTAATCAAGATTGTAGTGATCGTGATTTTATTAATAGTAAGCTTTTAAGAAAAAGCCAATCTGCTGCAACTGGCGGTAACAGGTATGTTTTTTGGGTTAAAAATAATATTTTATACTTCAGAGAATCCGGCAGAAGCGCGCCGCCCGTATGGGTGTTTGAATATAGAAAAAATTCTGACGGTATGATTAAACAATTTAGACCCAATCTTCAACAAAAGAAAGGCAAAAGAAAAGGCTCTAAAAGAAAAAAATCAATATTTGTTGATTTAGAAAAAGGAGAAGCTAGAGAATATGGTAATGCCGATGGGTCTGAAAATGATCCATTAAATCCCGAAAGCCCAGAATTTTTTGATAAAAAAAAGAACACTCAAAAAATACTTGAACTTGATAAAATTGGTGTTCTTGGTGCAAATGTTTTTGGCAATGTTATGACTGGAAACCCTACGGGCGCAATTGGATCAGTTGTATTTAGTGACCTTACTTTTTCTACATTAAGAAAAACTGGTATTTTGAGCGGTGATCTTATTACTGGTGCAAAAGATAAAATTGTTGATAAAACTTGGCATTCATTAAAAAAAATAAAGAAAATTCAGCATTCTGAAGATAAATCTCTTGTAGATTTAAGTGAAGATTTTGCAGATATTGTAGCCGATAGCGGTGAAGTTGTAACATATAGTGATTTTATAATGAATGACGTTACAGAGAAAATAGAGTCAGATGTTGAAGCGAACGAGGCTAAATTTAAAGAGTTAGATGCAACACTTGATATAATAGGTTTTCCTTGGATAGATTCTGATCAAAATTTAATAATAACTAATACCTGCACTATGACAAATGGCACATATTATATAGAAACCTGTAAACATGTTATTGACGATACAGATGGATATATTTGTTCTTTAAATATAAAACGAGATGCTGAAGGCAAACAGTTGCCCAAAATGCCAAAAGGATATAGTGATTTTGAATATAATTTAATAGATAAATCATATCAAGGACCAGAAATTATTGAACCAGCAAAAAGAGAAGGATGGGGCAAGCCATTTGAAGGCTCTTATCCATTGACTTCATATTTTGGCTGGAGAGTTCATCCTATAAGTAAAACAGTTAAATTTCATGAAGGCGTTGATTTTGGTTGTCCTAATAATACTCCGTTAATTGCTGTTAAAGATGGAACCATAATACATTCTGGATGGATATCGGGATATGGCTATACTGTTATAATTGATCATGGTGGCGGCTATCAGTCATTATATGCCCATATGTCAGATGTTACAAATGATGGTATTAAAGTTTCTGCCGGCTCAAGAGTGGTGAAGGGCCAAGTCGTAGGATTGTCCGATAACTCAGGTGGTTCAACGGGGCCTCATTTGCATTTTGCGATTAAAAAGACAAATGAAAGCCAGACTTATAGGAGAGGTGATCAAACTAAAACAACAAATTATGTTAATCCATTAAATTACATACCAGCGAGTTAGTTATGACAAGATTTAGTGATTTATTACAAACATATACAATAGAAAAACATTCTGATAAAGAATATAGAAAATTCTTTGCTTTTATTCATTCCGCCAATGACCCGACAAGGCGAGGCAGGGTTAGATTGCATATACCAGAATTATTCGGCACTAAAGAATCCGATTATACTGATTGGGTTCCAGTGCGAGCGTTCTCAGGTGGTTTAGATTGCGGCTCTATGGTCACGCCTGAGAAAAATGACAAAGGTATTGCGATTGTTTCATTTATACATGGAAACAATCAATATCCAATTGTTGAGGGTTTTATAATTAATGGTGATCTTCATGACCCCAACGGCCCTGAGGAGTCAAAAGAATTATGCGATGGTCAAGGGTGCATTGATTGTGTTGAAAAAGATTTATTACCTATAGATTTAAAGGAGCACAAAAAATATCATAATCATACTAATGAGTTTTATTGTCCTAAAATTAAAACTTTGTATAAAAGTCCAAAGGGCGCGGCTTTAATATTAGGTGATCGTGGCGAAAAAGAATTTCTAAGATTTATTGATCAAACAGGTCAAGTTTTAGAATTTAGTTGTCCTGTAAAAAAAGAAAAAACAAGGAAAAGAGGGCTTAATAATGCACTGAACGGTGATCAATTTGATACAGAAGAAGATATTATAGATGATGGTGCATATATTAAATTAATGGATCTTGCTAACCAAATGATGCATTTTCAGTCTAAATTTGGTGAAGAATTAATATGTTTTTTAAATAGAAATAAAGAAGGTGATAGTTCCCATAAAGTCTTAATGACAGTTAAAGAAAATGAAGAAGAATATTCTATTACACAAGATATAAAGGGTAGGATTCAATCATTAGTTTTTGATGGAAGAAAGAATTTAGAATCTATAAAATTAACAGGTAAATGTGGAAATTACTTATTAATTTCATCTAAGCCGGGTTTAGAAGTTAATACATTTTATTCTAAAAGAGACACAGAGATAATGAGCGATAGAAAACATTTTTTTATAAGCTCTGATGATACATTAATTGAATCTGGTACGAAAATTGATATAATTGCGCCAAGTATTAATTTGCAAGGCAATGTGTTTTTATCAGGTTATGGCGGGGTTGGTGGTAATTTTACTTGGTCGTATAATTGGCGTAAAGAAACAGCTCAAAGCTATATTGAATCTGTTAGCAATGGTAGTTATGAACTCCGCTCAGGATCAACTTTTGATATAGTGTCTGGAACAAATTTAAGTATAGATGCTGGCGCTAATTATAATATTTCTTGCGGGGATAAATTTGAAGTCTCATCACCTATAATTAATTTAAATGGTCAAGTTTATGTTAACGGGCATCAATTGATTTATGGACATAATTCTTGGTAAATAGTAATATATTATAATTATCAGAAAGGACTAAAATGGGGTCAAATATTGTACCATTTGAAATAATTAAAGATCGCCCGATTGAAATATTAGGTAAGGGTTTAAAATATCCTTTTGAAATTGAGCCATATGATGAGAATTATAATGGAGTCCAGACTTCATCTGATTATTATAAAATTCAGCAAAGTATAGCTAGTATTTTAGGAACGCCTATAGGATCGAGATTTTTTAATAGAGAGTTTGGATCAAAATTATATTTGTTGAAATTTGAGCCTAATGATGAAATATTTGCTTCAACCGCTACATTTTTTATTGCTGAATCTCTTTATAAATGGGAAAAAAGAATAACTTTAAATAATGTTGCTTATGATATGTCACCCTATATGATAGATAATTATTATGTATTTATTAGCACTTATTTTACAATAATAAGAACTCAAGTTAGTGGAAATTATGTTTTTCCTTTTTACAGAGGTGTTCCGCCAGTTCATCCAGATCAAGGAGGTTTCTAAATGGAATATTTAAGTAGAATTCGGTATACCTCAAGGGATTTTGATACAATCAGGGCTAGTTGTATTGGGTCTATTCAGAATTTTGTTCCTGAATATACTGACCATAATGAATCAGATTTAGGCATAGTTCTTATTGACCATTTTTCTGGTATTGAAGATCAAGTTAATTTTTATATTGATAAAGAGGTTAATGAATGTTTTATTGATACGGCACAAGAATTTGAAAATGTTGTTAATTTATTAAAACTTATTGCCTATACAGTTACCAATTATGTTCCAGCTTCAACAAATATAACTTTTCAATTAGAAAGCGCAATATCAAATGATATTATTATACCAGCGGGTTCACGGGTGCAATGTAATGACGTTAATAGTGCTTATATTTTTAATATTATTAATGATATATCTATACCGGCGGGTCAATTAGGTGGAACAGGCGCGGCTTTCGAAGGAACATTTTTTGCCGAAACACTTGGCACATCTGATGGATCAACTCCTTATCAAGAATTTGAATTAACCAACTTAGATTGGCTTGATGATCATTTAGTTATTTATGAAGAGGATACTGAAGGAATCAAGACATATTATGATAGGGTTAATATATTTGAATTTTCTGATTATAATGAATCGGTTTATAAAGTTGAAATAAGTGAATTTAAAACTAAAATAATTTTTGGAAACACAGTTCATGGTAAGATTCCTGAACTTGGATCTGAAATAAAAGCTGAATATTACAGGGGTCATGGTAGGTTAGGGAATGTTTCGGCAAATACTATTAAAACTATTCTTGATCCTATTCATGATGCTCTAGGCAATGAAGTTGATATAACAGTTAATAATTCAAAAGCCGCTACTGGCGGTAAGGGTAGGGAGACAATAAATGAAGCCAGAGTAAACGGCCCTGCTTCACTAAAAACAATGTATAGAGCGGTTACGCTGGAGGATTATAATACCTTTGCTAAATCTTTTAGAGATACTAATTATGGATCTATTTCAAAAGCTTCTGCTGTTTTAAATACTGAATATTATACTTCAATTGATATTTATGTTTTATGCGAAGATCAGTTTGGTTATGCGCAATTAGCAAGCGATCCTTTAAAAGACGCTTTGTTGGATTATATAGATAATGTAAGAATAGCTACAACTGAAATAAATATTAAAGATGCTATCCTTAAACCAATTGATATAGATGCTACAGTTTATGTTATGCCTAATTATAATATAGAAGATGTTGAGGCAAAAGCGCTATCGCTTTTAGATAGTTTATTTTTGGTTCAAAATGCTGATTTCGGCGCTAATAATGAAGTCGTTGCATTATCAGATTTATATTCATTACTTAATTCTTCTGCCGATGGTGTAGCGTATGTTCTAATATCAAATCCTAATAGTAATATTCCAGTTGGAAAACATGAGTTTCCTGTCAAAGGAACATTTAATATAAACTTTGCTGAGGTTGAATAATGACTTTTGAATTTAACTGTGAGCCCTATTGGCTTCCCGGTAAATTAATGGATCTTTTACCTGATATATATCGGGATAATGATATATTAAATCCTCAATATTTGTTAGATGTTGGATATGGTAAAGAAGGTCAATTTGAAAGATATCTTCATGTTTTTGAGCAAGAATTAGATAGAACAAAATGTTTAGTCGACCATATGACAAAATTGGTTGATATAGATTCTTGTCCTTGTTATATAATTCCTTATTTGGCGAGATTAGTTGGCTTAGAACCTAATTATGATTTAAGTTGCGATGATCAAAGAAGAGAAGTCAAAAGTATTGTTGAGGTTTATAAAAGAAAAGGCACAATACCCGGAATAATTGATTTGTGTAGAACTTTTACTGATTTTAAGGTTCAAGTTGTTGAGTTTTATAAGAATTTATTCATTTACAATAAATTAGATAGAACGTATTTAGGGCCGTATAACGATGACCATTTGGGTGAAGTTCTTCTGGATACAAGTCATCGATATTACTCGCCAAGAGATGATTTTTATCAAAGAAGTGCGCTTGGCCTTGTATTAACGGCAAACCATTGTGATGATAGTTTAATTAATACAAGATTAAAAAAATTAAAAAGAGTTTTAAACTTGTATATACCAGAAGCTTCTGTTGCCTTTATTATAGTTCAATGGAAATGCAAAATGACACTTGATTTTGTTTCTGGAGCAGAAGTTAGAACAAATATGATAATGAAATTTCTCAATCAGACTGGACCTTATTGGGCTAGACATTGGCTTGAATATAATAAATTATGGAAAAAATATAATGATCCAAAATATTTTTATGCCGGTCCCGGCCCTTATATTAATAGGTTTGAAGAACTGGTTATTTTAGCAGAGACAATTTATGAAACAGTTGCGCCAACACTTCCTCCAACTGTTACAAATAGTGAGTTTAGTGGGTTTGCCAATTTTAATCCTTTTATTATGCAATACCATTATTTTGATAGTATTGCATATGGCAAAGTTGATGAATATGACCCCGTAACTAAGCAATGGAATAATATGCGCACCCATGATCAACCAACTCAGGGTTTGTTTAATGTCGATAGTGCTTTGTTTTCTCTAACTGATTATTGGGATGGTTTTTATACTGATGTATCGGCTCGTTATACTGAGATTGACGGTTGGCAATTAATTGGTGGAGATTCGCCGGGAAGTTATGGGGGAAATACTTTAATTTTTAAAGATGGTTCAACTTGGTATCTAACAGCATATAGGTATGGTGGTATTTTATATTCTGCCCCTAATTGGAATGGCCCTTGGCTTCAAATAAGCGGCTTAACATCATCTGGCAATCCGTTGATTCCACCTGTTTTTATTGAATCGGAAAGAAAAATTATATCAGTTGATTTAAATGATAAAATTTATACTTATCACCTTGATACTGGTTATCAAGAAATGGCAAATCCATTTTCTAATTCGGGTTATTATAAAAAGTGTAAAGTTATAGATGGTAGAATTTTATTTTTAGGCGGAAATCCCGGCGACGCCGCTGTGATTCATGAGTTTGATTCTACTAATTTAAATATAAATGAAGATCACAGTTATAAAATTCCTAATCCATATGATGATTTGGTTTTAGTTGATATAGAAAAGAAAGATGATCAGTTTATTATTATAGGCTATACCGAGGGATGGGAAAGATGGGCTAATATTATATTTAGTTGTGATCTTGATTTTACTAATTGGCAAATGCTTCATTTAATTCCTTTAAATTATGAACAAAGATATTCGCGTGTTTCCGGTATAACAACTGATTCAATAGATAATAAAGTTGTAGTCGGATACGATAACCCAATTCAAGCAACAAGATATGAATCCTTTGCCTCATTAGAGCTACCAGATGTTCAAAGTATTAATTTAGAAAACTCACTTCAATTTGATTCTGTATCTTTAAATGCAGAAATTCAGTCATTTATAACATTTAATTCTGACCAATATTTGGTTTATAACTACGAAGATACAGTTGATAAGGCTAAAGTTGTTAAGCGGGTCGCGACTGATTCTTGGTCTTCAGTGTTAGAAAAAGATACCAAATTTTATGACCTTAATATTGTGAACTCTGAATTATATTTAGGTTCAAGATATTATCATAAAACCGATACCGAGAATTGGTTAGATGGGCCATATAAGTTTAATGGTTCTAGTTGGGTTGAGATCGATGCACAACATTATACAGAAGATTATGGGGGCTCAGAGAATCCTCATTATGGGCATGTTAATTTCTTTTCTGAAACTAATGGTTCGTATTGGTCTTTTGCTATGGAAGGTCATGCTTCGTTTGATGAAAGTGTTTTATACAGTGGAAGCACTCCTGATAATTATAATGTTTATCCTAATTATTCTTGGCAATCAATAGATTATTATAGATTTAGAAATCCTTTATTATTCGATAATAAGGTTTATTTTTTAACAGGCGAAGTTGATGAGAAATTAAGAAAAATATTAGAGTTTGATGGTGTTGATATAACTGAGCATGATTTTAATGCGTATAATAGTAATTTTATAAGTCTTAGAAATATTGGCGGAAGATTAATAGCATTTGGCGATAAACACAATATTGAAGATTATAGGGTTTTGGTTTTGGATGTTACAGATCCCACTAATCCAATAGATTATTCACATTATATTTCGTATCAATTTGCTAATAAATTGATTTTAACCGATGGAGTTCAAGTTGGAAGCGATATTTTTATTATTGGTTATGATAATGATACTAAGGAAAATGTTATCCTAATAACCAAAGATAAAATTAAATATACTGAATTATACAGGGAAGCTCAACAAATAATAAATTCTCAGTATAGGTTTATTATCTTTGACGGAACTGATATACTTATTGGTGTTGGAAAATATAGTGGCGTTATGATAAAAAGGTTTTCTTTAACTTATTAGGAGAATTTTATGACTAACCAAATCTGTTTAAACCTTCAAAAAAGAATTATAGGACGATATAAAGATGTCATTATTTATAAAAATGGCAGGGTAGAAGTAATAGATTTTAAAGATAATCTTGTTGTAAATGTTGTCGGTGAATTTGCGGCTGGTTTATTTATAGGTGATCCTGACGTTCAAGCTAATTTAGGTAATATACATTTTGCCATTGGGCGTGGTGATCCTAATTGGGATACATTACCAGATAAAGGAAAATCAAATGAACTTCCAACTGTTACTCAATTATATGATGAAATAACAAGAGTAAGTAAAGATTCCGTTGCCTATATTGATACTTGGGATGGGTCGGTTTTAGATCCGGGTCAAAAATCTAATTTTATAAGAATAATTTTCTTACTTGATGATACTATTGCTATAGATGAATATATAAGAGAGTTTGGTTTGTTCTTTTTTGGCACGAGCGCTGCTGATAGCGGGTTTATGTTTGATTATGTTATTCATGCTTCATATCAAAAAACCAGCGACATTAAACAAATAATTAGAACTTTTGAAATAATGTTTTAAAGGAGAATATTATGACCCAAAGAGATTATCCAGATGGCTGGAGTAATAAAGGTGACAAAGGGCATTTAAAAGATGCTTATAATGAGTATAAAAATTATTATCGTGTTTTTCAAGAACATAGTCAGCCAGCTATAGAACAAGATGTAAACGAAGCCAAAAAGATAGAAGAAAATTTTTTTACAAGATTCCTTCATGATTTTTTTCCTAATTATTTTATAGGTGAATCATTTAAAATTGAAGCTAATGGTGTCGATAATGATTTTTCAATTCAAGGTGGCATAGGTTTTGAAGGTGTCGATTTTGAATTTAATAACAGGGCATATATTCATGGTATGCCTGTTGTTATATGTGAAAACATTACATATAAAACACAAGACATTTCTCAGCCTGCATTAGCCCCGCCACCTTCAGGCACGAGAGAAGATATAGTTTATATTGACGCTTGGTTAAAAGAAGTAGATTATACCGACGATGAAGACATAGAATATGAACCTGTCAATAAAGGTTTTACAACAAGATTAAAAATGATAGCAGAAATAAAAGTTGCTCAAGGCGGCAGGCCAGTAGAAAGATATATTGATTCAAATGGTTTAGAACACTATACAGCTGTTATTGCTAAGCTAGAGCGTGATACAGGAAATTCAATTACTTCTGGTATGATAACTGATTTACGATCTAAAACTAATACCTTTGCTTATGTTCAAAGTTCTAATTCAGAGACATTTGCTTTATCTGACGGGTCTAGTTTATCGGTTAATATCAATGAGGCAGGCGTTCAAACCATAACATTTTTAGAAACAGATTTTAATGATATTGGCCTAGCAACAGCGGATGAAGTTGTTAAAGTTATATCAAGAGATTTAGTTGATGGTATAGCTTATAAAGATAAAGATGGAAAAATATTTATAAGATCTAATGATCATGGTATAAATTCATCTGTTGAAATAACAGGTGGCTCAGCAAACACTCAATTCGGTTTTTCAACAAGTTCTGTGTCTGGTGAAGACGGAAATCTTTTACCAACATTTTTTACACAGCAAGGTTTAGTAAAAGCTTTGGGTGATTCATTAATATCAGGTATTAGTGGCGAAGGTGATGCCGGGACTTTTACAGAAACAAATCATTTAAAAATAGTTGGCGGAACCAACATATTAACAACACTGTCAAATGACGGTGATGACGGAAAGATTGAAATATCTGTAGACGGCCTTGAGCAAGGTATATCAAATTTACATGCTGACGGAGGTATGGCTAATCCGGCAGCTAACGCTACAACACTAAGGATTTTAGGTGGAACAAATTGCGCCACAGAATTAACCCAGAATGATGATAATGATTTCACTTTAACTATTAATGCGACCGGTGGTGGCGGATTAGGTGGAAGTGGATCATATAAAAGAATAGATAAAGTTTCATCAGATGGTGTTGATCAGGGCGATGGATATTTCAGATTTGATCTTGGGGTTGGTAATGAATATATGGTTGGGCAATCTAATCCTTGTCCATTAATTGTTTTTCAAGGTGTTGATCATCTTCACGAAGGCGAGACAAAAGACTGGAAACCTGTTGGCGCCACTGGTGTGCCGTCATCCTTTGTTGATATCGCTGGCCCTATTAGTCCTAATAATAATTACGCTTTTTATGTTTTAATTGAGCAAGAGACAGGTATAAGTGGCTCTGGTAATACCGGAACATTTACTAATTGCAGTGATATTCAAGTTATTGGTGGTCAATCATTAAATGTTGTTGCTTCTGAACCTTCACCTGCTAATGGCAAATTTCAAATAGATGTTGTAGGCAGCCTTGTTGATGGTAGTGATGCTTCGTCTAAGCATCATCATAATTCACTTTATGCTACAGTTGGGCATACTCATTCTGAAATTAATGAAATGCAAAGTATACTTAGATATTACGCCAACAACATGAAATTATTTTTAGATGTAATGGATAGGCCGCTCGGTCCTTGGTCAACCCTAGGTTCCACAAGAGTATTAATTAGAGATAATTATAATGAATATACGGTAAATGGCCTATATACTGGTGGTGATTATTATCTTAGAGGTTTAAATACAAATTTAGTATGGGATATATCTACTGTCAATGACAGAGGGAGTTCACCAAAATACTGGGATCTGTATATAAGATGGGATGGTGGAAATATTGTTAAAGAATGGTCATATGCCGGTGATACACCTTATAGTACAAAATCAGGTGCTCCAGATGAATGGCTGTGTATAGGCAGTATTTATGGTATCAAAAATGGATCATCATTTGGTATTTTTGATGTTGATTCTATTTTTGATAAACAAGAAATTTGGTATAATCGCGAAACATCGTCGGCAGTTAATGATGTGATAGTAACAAAGGGGAATTTCGGCAAAAGATGTTTAGTTTATGCTAGCGCTTATATAAATGGATCTGGTTCGCAATTATTCCTGACATTAACTTTATGTGGCCGTCCATATTATCAACAAAGCTCCTCAAATCCCATAGGGCCGGCTCCTTTTGATCATGGCGGTTGTTCTATGGCGGCATTGGAATTTGCTCAAGGTACTCAAGGTACCATAGTTGCATATAGCATACTTACACAATACAAGTACGGCGCCAATATAGCGAGGGAGGGGGCGCTGGTTGTTTATAAAAAAGTAATATAAGGAGTGATTTATGGGCGGTTCTTTTTCACAAAAAACAAATTTAGAAACAATAAAAGATTCAGCATATATAGATGATTTTGATTCTACAAAATTTGATTCTGTTTTTAATGATGGGACAATAAGTGGATCCTCAGCGCATCATCATAATGACCTATATATATCATCATCTGTTACTTATAATGATATGTTCTTAAATGAATTTGGTTTTACACCTAATTTATTTTTAGAAATAGGTGATTCTGGTGGTAATACAGGCAGTGATATTATTATTAATGCCAGTGTTGATAACAGTGTTTCAGTTAACATTAATGATACTCTATATACTAATGAATCACAGGTTGCATATTCTATTTTTGGTTCTGGTTTAACAGTTGATAAATTTTATGACGTTTATGTCACTAATGATGGATCTAATTTTATAATTGATTTAAATTGTGTTGTTTTATCTGGTGACACGCCTTATCAATCGACTAATCCTGATCCTAATTTTTATACTAGAGTTGGATCTGCATTTATAACATCTGATATAGCCGGGACTGATCTGGCTATTTATTGTGCTGATACTGAAAACTCTAAAAGAGGTTATAGATGTTATCCTGAAAAAGTCAACGATGCGTCGAGAACATTAATTCCTGTTTTTAAACCAAGTAATGTCTCAATGAACCTTTATGCTCCATCCGGTATAGACGATTTTGTTAGCTTAGAATATGTGATATCACCATATACATTTATTCTTTATTCTGATCCTGATCTAACAAATGCTGATTCTGATAGCATATCATTTTATATTGATACACCGGGCCTATATGATGTTAATACTGAAATTAATGCTGGTAGTATTGATTATTCTTTGATAACAAACATAAATCCTCTAGTTATTAATAGTTATATAATTTAAAGGAGCTAGTAATGCAAATAGTTGAACTAAATAAATCACAAAGCCTTATAAGTGCTTGGAAATTACAAAATCTTTTATTAACTGTAACAAGGCAGGACAATGATAAGGTTTATGTTAATGTTGCTGATGATCTTGGTGTTGATTTGGCAGTGATGCAAGATATATTAGATAATTTAGATTCATTGCCTCCTCCATCTTATGTTCAGGTTTGTCTAACTGATATCATTTCTTCCTGTGAGACAATTGATATTCCAATTATAACAGAAGATAGTTTTTATAAAGCTTTGTTTTCTCAACAAAAAGATGGATCTGTTAAATTTAATTTATCACTGGCTCAAAGTTTTGTTGATCATTTAGATTCAAATACTACGTTAACTGATCTTTCTGTTTCTGGTGTTAAAAATGTTTTTGTAAATTTAGGATTATTAATTACGTAAGAAAGAGGTTAAAATGTTACAAGTTATTCTTAGTGGCCTTGAGACAATAAATGTAACCTCTTATAAACGTTTAGAGGTTTCTTTATTGTCTCAAGATGGTTATAAAATACCATATAGAAATTTACTTAAAAAAATAAAAGGCGAAAGACCTCTTCCTATTATGATTAAATTTAATTCTGAGTTACCTGAAGGCTCTGTTGTTTATGCTGAAATAGATGGTAAGAACAAAAGAGAATGTCAACCTGTCAGTAGTGAATTTGGTCTTTATCAGTTAAGTTTTTTTGCCGATGATTTTTTAACTGTTGGAGTAAAACCTTTACGTATTTATTTTAAAATTGATAGTCAAAATATTTTAGAATATGTACAAGAAAAATTTGATTTTGAAGTCTCATATAAAGAAAGGCAGGTTTAAAATATGAGTGAAATTCTTTTAAGAGTCAGGGATACAAATACTCAGGAAACATATGATCCTTATTTTGAGTTAAAAAATGTTGACGGTAATGACTATGCTGTTATGTCAATGAACATCAATCAACCAAGGGCTATATCTTTTTTTGAAGATGAAATTGATAATAATGGAACACCTTTAACATTTGCTTATCCAACACTTTCAATTAGTGTAACGAATAAAAGCAAGGGTGTTAGCGCTCCTAATCTTATGGTTTCTTTAGATTCAGGCTCAACATATGGCACAATTGAGCCCGGTGAATCATTAGTATTTGATGTTAGTAGAAACTCTATAATAATAAAATCAGAAAGCGAGTCATTACCGGCAAGGTATAGAGTTTCTTACGGATTTAGATAAAATATAGTTATAATTATTTATGAGGAGTTATCATGTCAAACAAAATCAATTTGCCAGAATTACCCAAACACTTGGGTTTTGGTGGAACAGCAATAGATAAGTTCGTACCGGTTTTTCTCCAAGAAATAAAAGATCAATTAGAAGGTTTTGATGTCAGTGTTAATCCTTTAAATTTCAAAGGTGGCTGGGACGCGGACGCCAACGATCCTGAATTATCTGATGATGGCGGGGGCGGAGATGCGAACGATTTTTATATTGTAGAAACAGCTGGAAGCTCAGAGATTGATGGTATTAATGATTGGCAATTAAAAGATTGGATTATTAATACTGGCGAAAAATGGGTTAAAATTGATAATACGGATTTAGTTGTTTCTATATGTGACAAGACTGGTGTTGTTACACTTGATGGTGAAGACATTGATTATGATAACACTACAAGCGGCTTGACGGCAGAAGAAGTGCAGGCGGCCATTGATGAAATTGTTACTTTGATTCCTTCAGTTTCTAATTTTATTTCACAAGAGCTGATCGATGCAAAAGGCGATCTACTTGTTGGTTCATCTGATAATACTGTTGCCAAATTATCAGCCGGATCAAATGGTCAATTTTTACAATCTGACGACACACAAGTAAATGGTGTTAAATGGGCCGACGTATCTTCCACTGAGCAAACGTATTATGTTGCTAATAATGGTGCTGAATTAGATGCCGCTATTGTTGCGCTGAATTCTGTTGGTGGTGGTATAATTCAATTAGCCGGACCAGATATATCATATTCACCCGCTGATAATAGAAATATTAGTAATATTCATATTATCGGTAGTACAACTGGCATCGCAATGACAAAAATAACATTCAATAATGCTAATTATTGGTATGGTGATAATATTAATTTATCTCATATTAGAATAGATCCATATTTGACAAATCCAGTTATTAAGTTGGTTTCTGCAAATGCAGCATTTATGCGTCTGGATAAAATTCAACATAGAGGAAGTCCAGTTGAATTTCAAATTGACGCCGATATTCCGGCATTATATATGTGGGCTGAACAGGTTGTTAGTTGCAAATTTAAAAATTCATCAAATACTACAGCTTATCTTTTTGACAACTCTAATATAACATTTGAAGGTGGAACAGTTTATATTGATGATACAAGCACATCATCTGGCCAAACTACTCAGAATTTAATGTCGGTTGCAGAAAAAAATAGTTATAATAATTCAGGCTCTGGTTTATCAGCTATAAATGTTCAGAACGCTATTGATGAAGTTAACACAAGGGTTACAGTTTTAGGTGCAAGAACATATGAGGATCAGGTTTTACATGATGTAAAAGCTCTTGGCGATGCCACGCCTGATGTGGTTTTGACCGGAACTGCCGCTGGTGATCTTCAGACTGCTTTAGACAATTTAAATGAAGGCGAAATCCTTCAGATTGATACAAGCGCTGTTTATTCTCCTATTTTGTTACCAGCAACAAACGGGATTAAAGTAAAAGTTGGCGACGGCTTTTTACCGTCAATAACAGGTGCAAATTGTATTAAGATTCCAGACGGATTAACAAACCAAATCATTTCCGGTATACTTATTGAAAATTGTACAACCGCAAGGCAAAATGAGTATGGTGCCGGTATTGCTCTGGAACATCAAGCAAAATTTGATAATTTAATATTTTGGAATATAACGATTCAAAATGTTCTATCTGGCTCTGGCGTTATGTTGAGCTACCATCAATCAATAAGCGGTGACAATTATGCTACGGCAAGTCTTTTATCTGAAATGTCAACTAAGTTAGCTTTTGTTGATTGTTTCTTGCATAAAGCTGTTAACGAAAAAATAGAAGGCGCAAGTATAGCTGTTAGAGGTATTAATAAACCTTATTTCCACAAAGTCCATTGTGATTCACAAGATCAGGGGAGAGGAATATCTCTACAAAATTGTATAAATATATTACTTGATGGAAATAAAATCATTAATACTCAAGATGGAAATGGCGGTGAAGCAATCAAAGTAGATGCCATTGGTTCACCTTCCGGATATACAAATACTGGAATTATTAAAAATAATATTTGCGCTTACGCAATTGAAGGTATTGATTTAGATGATATGGTTGATGCTTTAGTTTATAACAATACCACTTGGAATTGTACAGGAGATGGTATATCATTTGATGACAGTGCCGTATCTGGCGTTGCATTAAATAATATTTGTTTTAATTCTGAAAATGGTATTAGAATTGAATCAGGTGCAATTGATGTATTTTTGAAGAAAAATGTTTGTTTTAATAACACGACTAATTATAATGTTCCAGTTGCTTATACGTTATGCCCGTCTAATTCAAATACAATGATGGATATGTTTAATGGTTCAAATTCTATACCATTTGTTGCCGATACGCCGGCAAATTGGGCAACATCAGTTCCATTAAACGCGCTTGATGCAATTAATAGAATTGCTAATGATTTAGCTACATTAGCAGGTGCTCCAATATCATAATGTATAATTTAATTTTAGGCTCCGGCGGTGTCCGGGGGTTTTCTCAAATTGGCGTTATTAGAGCCATTGAAAAATTAGAGCTGCCTATTGATAAAGTTTGCGGTGTTTCAATAGGCGCTCTAATTGGCGCTTTTTATACTAATGGCTGGAATAGTTATGAAATAGAAAATTGGTTAATAGATAAAAACTTCTATTATCTTATTCTAAGAAATCCTTTGATAGTATTTAAAGAAATGATCAAATATCAAAGATTTATGCCGCCATTTACAACAAAAAGAATAGTTAGATTAATTTTAGATGAAGATATAATACATAGAAATAATTTTTATGTTGCAATAGCAAATAGAACTGGGCGCAAAACGGAAATTTATAACAATACATCTTTAAGAACTTTAGAGCAACTTTTAAGTGCCACAGCAGCTATACCAGCGTTTTTTGAGCCTATATTCATTGATGGTTGCAGGTATTGTGATGGTGGAACATATATAGGAAATTGTCCAGTTGATATATTTAATGATAATAATACTAATATTGCTATTCAAATAAGTAAACCTTCTGTAAAACCAGATAGTGTTGGATTAGTTTCCGATATGCTTGATTCTATAGAGGGGTTACAATATAACATTTATTTAGAGCAGTTAGATGATTCTAAAAAAGAAATAATTATAGAGCCAGATTGCACTCATGTTAATTCAATCGATTTTCATATTGGTTTAAAAGATAGAAAGAAATTAATTGATATAGGATATAAGTATGCCCTGCAATGTTTAAAGGGAGTTGATTAATGACTAGAATTAGAATAAGTTCTCCATATATTAATCCAAATAAAACATTAGAAAAATATGGGAATTATGTTACCGTTGACAATACTGGCGGCGGTGATTACGAGGATTTTCAATCTGCTTTAGACGCAATTATTGATGCAGATGAAGATAATAAATATATTGTAGCCGGCTATGGGCGAGGTGTATATTCAGGTCAAATTATCTTAGATAAACCTTTTATTAAATTGGCCTTTATGAATCCTATAGTTATTGAATCTGATCAGTCTCCAGTTTTAAAAATATCTAATAATTATGAATTACACGAAAACCTATATATTAGATCAATTAACACTACATTAAATACCGACACAGTTTTATTGGAAACTCTTTGCAGCCCCGGGTTTTATAATAGTGTATTTTACGGAAAAAACGGGGCTTTTTCTTTAAGAATTAATGAAGCAGTTGTAGAATTAAATGATGTTAAATGTAATAGTAATTATAATTCGATAAAAATTGAAAACTCTGGTGTTTTAGTTTTTAAAGAAGGTGAAATAAATTCTGGCACTTCTTATAAAGATATAATTCAAGAGGTTTTATCAACTGTAAAATTAGGTCAAGTTCAATATAATAATAATAATAATAAATTAACTTTAGATGGTACGCTTGAATTATTATCTAAAGCTTTTAATATTGAATTTGATAATAGTAATGTATCGCTTAAAAATGATCCAGAAAATGTACAAGATGCAATTGAAGCTTTATTTAAAAACTCTATTAAATCAAAACAGGTTAATAATTCAATCTCGCCTTATTATATTGACACTAAAGATAAATTGCTATACATTGATTCTGGATCTGGCGCTATAACTTTATATATGCCTGAAGTTTCTCGGGTTGAATTCCAAGAGTTTGATATTTATGTTTCTAATTATGTGAATAATATTACTGTTTTAACTCAGGGTGGTGATTATTTTTATAAAAGTTTCTCATCATCAAATCAAGCTATTTTAAAAAATCAAAATTCAATTTTAAAGCTTAAGGCTTTAAAAGATCATGTTTTTGAAATATCAAGTTCAGTAGAAGTAAATTTTAGTTAAAAGGAGAATTTTATGGCTGTTGTTGAATTACATTATTTAGGTGTTCCTGTAGCTCATAAAGAGGGCACAACAAACTCGACTTTTAAAGTTGGAGATAATGTAACATTAGGTCAGGGTTCATATGTTGATGCCACTGGCCAAATAGATTTTGGAACTACAGATTTAGTCACATCTGGAGATGTGACACTCACGGGCGCGGTTGATTTATCAGGTGCCACATCTGTTTCAGTTCCTACACCTACGTCAAGTGGTCATGCTGCAAATAAAGGTTATGTAGATAATGTAGCATCTAATATTTCAAACAAAGGTTCTGTTTTAGCGTATCAAGATACTCCGCCGGTTTCGCCAAATGATGGTGATAAATACTTAGTCAAGGCCACTGCTACTGGAGATTGGGCGGGTCAAGAAGGTAAAATTGCTACATATGATAGTGACACAACATCTTGGTCATTTAGCAGCGCTCCTGTTGAGGGCTGGGTTGTTTTCAACCAAGACGATTCTGATTCGATTTATGGCGATAGACAGTTAGTTTATACTGATTCTGGTTGGGATACGTTCTCAAGTACAATTTATCATGAAAATCTTCCAGATGTTGATAGCGGAACTTATAAACATTTAACCGCTACACAGAGAACAGCTTTAACTGGTGGTGCATCAACTGACGCTGACGCTCAACATACCCATGATAGTAAGGCTGATAAAGTATCTTCACCTACAGCGGGTAATTTTGCCGGATTAGATGTTAATGGTAATCTAACTGATTCCGGTTCTTCTTCTAGTGATTTCGCCTCGGCGTCGCATAGTCAAAACGATTCAACTATTAATATTAGCGGTTCACATGATGCATTATTAAGTGCAGCATCAACATTAGATGATGCTTTAGTTGTGTTAGATGATTTAGATGATTCAGATTTAAATTTATCAGGGTCACATGATGGTAATTTAAGTGCTTCCACTACTTTAGCTGATGCTATGGCGGTTTTAGATGATTTATCAACTGGAACATCAACGGCTAGTGAAACCTCAACTGTAGTTACAAGTTTTGATGGTTTATTATCTGCTTCTGACGATGATGTTCAAAAAGCTTTAGATACATTAGATGATCATGGAGTGACAGACCATAAGGCATCAGGTTTAACAGCGGGTCATGTATTGAGAGCAACCGGTGCCGATTCCATGGCATTTGGCGCAATTCAAGCCTCTGATTTACCTTCAAATATAGATGCTTTAAAAATTGGTTCTGGTGATGTTACAAATACAGAATATGGTTATTTAGCTAATGTAACTAGTGATATTCAAGATCAGATAGATGGTAAAGCAGATTCTTCTCACAATCATGATACGGATTATATCAGTATAATATCAAGCCCTACAGCTGGTAATGCTGTGAAACAAACAGCAGGTGGTGAACTGGAAGATGCTGGTTTTGCAATTGATGAATATGAAGGTTCACTTACTTTAAAAGAAAAGACTGTTTCTAATACTACACTTGATCTCGGATCATCAGCAAATAAAAATGTTGGTTTTGTTTCTGCCTATGCTGACACAGCTAATGTAACAATTACATTGCCTGATTTAGCAACAAATGTTGGAAAACAATATGTCATTGATGCCGCAAGTATAACAGGTGCGTATAAGGTTAATGTTCAAAGAGCTGGAACTGATACTTTATATGGCGGTTATTCACAGGCACAATTAGGAACTACTGATCATAGTATCAGATTAATAGCTGGTAAAAATAGCTGGAAATTTGATGCCGTTGGTGCAACTTTAAGTTAATTTTTGATTATATAAGAAGTGGCCGGTGAAAAATAAAAATTTTGCTGGCCACTTTATGTTTTTTCTTATATAATATTTTAGTGAGGAAAACATGTCTGTAAATCATATTTATCCGGGTATAATAGAGCCAACATTTAACAGGGTTAAAGTTGCCCAATCAACACCTGTTGATAGTAATGAATTGGCAACAAAATCTTATGTTGATTCACAAAGTGGCGGTGGGTCTTCAAGTTTGTCTTATTCTAGCACATCTGATTCCAACGGCATATCGCAATTAGATGGTGTTTATGTTGATTCTAATGGAAAATTGGCAACTGGTAGTAGCTCTACGGATTCAGAATCTAAAATAATAGGCATAGCCAATTCTGCTATATCTGGCGATGCAAGTGGGTCAATTATAACTTTTGGTTTAATATCTGGATTATCAGGGTTAACACAAGGCAGTTATTATTATTTACAATCAGATGGGACTATAAGCGTAACACCACCGTCTTCGGGTTATGTGGTAGAAATTGGACAAGCATTGAAAACAACTGAATTATTTATTAATATACAAAGAAGAGTTAAATTAGCATAATGGCTGATAGGAAACCTTTAATATTATATAATGGAAAAACAAGAGAAACAGAGCCAGATGAATTTATAATAGCTGATTCTATTTCTTCAGGTTTGGAAGTTAGTGTTTTAAAATCAGTCAATAAATTTATGACAGATGTTAAAAAAATAACATTTGTTGGATCAAATTTAACTGTTTCGGAAAATATTACAAATCAAGCCGATATTATATTATCAACAACTAATTCTTGGGGCTGTTTGCTTGAATCGGCACCTAGAATATTTACAGGCTCTAGTCAAAAAGAAGTTACAATAGAAGATTTTTATTTGAGATTACCAGATGGTGCTCATTTAAAAAATATCGATCAAATAAAATTAGATATAAGTAATTCTGATCACAGGTATTTAAGTGTACCAGAGCAATCAGATACTTGGTATTATATTTATGTCACAGATGATTTTTCTAGTTATCCAGCTTTTGGTTTTTTTGACACTGTTCCGCCAAATGAACTTGGAGAGCATTCTGTTATTAATGCTAGATTTATAGGTTCTGTTTTTAATAATAATAATTTAGATTTTTTAAGATTTGATAAAAGTAATAATATAGTGCATTTAACAGAAGATAAAAGTGTTGTGCAAATATTATCTTCTGGTTTAGAAAGTTCTTTTTCATACCAAGATATTAAAAAATATGTTCCAAAAACAGCCGGTAGTGTTATCATAAATAATAATTTAAGCTCAGGTTATTTAGATATATTTGAAACATTCGGTGGTAGAAATTCAAATTTAAATGATATATATGATAATCAGATGATAATACCGCTGGATGGAAATTTTCAACTAGGCTGTAGATATTCTGGCTCTCAAGGAACAGAAACTTTATACTTTTATGGTTATATCGAAAATATATTTATTGTGAAAACGGATGTAATTTATTAATGTATAAGCCTATAGTAAGTAATAATGGGAATTTAGAAGAATTACAATCAGGTGATACCCTTTACGGGGTAGCATCTGGTGATGTTGTTCTAGATATAAAAGATGAAAACACTTTGAAAAAAGAAGGTGTTAAAAATCTTGTTTTTTCTGGTGGGGTATTTTTAGAGGATGCTGGAGGCAATGAATTAAAAATATCCTCTAGTAATGGCGGTGCAACAAGCTTTAGCCCTAGAATGCCTGTTATTTCAGGTTTAAGAAAGGCAGAGATAACTTCTAGCAATTCAGAGAATTATTCAATTTCAACCGGAAATAACGATAAAATAAAATTGAATATCGATAAATGTGGTAGTGTTGAGGTTACATTAACTTCAGGCTCAAGAACCGCTTCTCAAATATGTAATGATATTAATTTAGCATTAAATTCTTCTACTAATTATCATGATTCATATACATATGCGATTGATGATAATTCTAAAGTTAAACTAAGATCGCTTCGTTATATGAAGAACCCTGAGATTATCATAGAATCAATATCAAATGATGCCTATACTACCTTGGGTTTTTCAACTGGCACTACAGATTCTTGGAAGCAAAATGAATTAAAAGTTCACCCTTATGATTTATTGCTGCCAGATGGAACGATTCAAAAAGAAACCACTCAGAAAACATTAGATATTACCAATGATGATGATTTAGAGCAACAAAGTCTAACAGCTAGTTCAAGTCAGAAGATTTTTAATTTTTCTGACATGAAGTTAGAAACATATGAAAAACAATACACAACAATAACATATCCTCATATCCATTTAAGATTCAATAATAGCTTTTTCGATTTGAGCGACAATAATCATATAGTTCAAACAATAACTGGTGTAACATTCAATTCATCAGTGAAAAAATTAGGCTCTCATAGTGCAGATTTTTCAGGCTCTTCTGCTTATCTTGATTTTGGCAATATAGCCGATTTAGAAAGAGATGAAGAGTTTTCATTTGAAGGCTGGGTAAGATTTGATTCAGTTGGCTCAGCACAAGGTATCATATCAAAAAGACTTGGTGGGGCAACTTATCAGGGATATTATTTTGGTATTGATGGAAATAATAAGTTAACTTTCATATTAGCCAATAACCTTGGTGCTGGCCAATATCTTCACATTACTACCACATCTACTTATTCGGCCAATACTTGGTATCATTTTGTATTAACTTATGATGGCTCTGGGAATGCCAGTGGAGCAAAAATATATGTTAATAATACACTGCAAAATGTAACAATCAATAAAAATACATTGTCTGGTGATATATCTAATAGTGCCAATCTTATCATTGGAAACAATCAAGGACTGTCAATTGGTATTGATGGAAAACTTGATTCTATAATAATCCATGGTAGTGAATTAGCAACATTAGAAATTAATGATAGATATAGAAATGGTCAATATTCTTGCCATGGGCTAGACGCGGACAAATGCTTACTTAACCTAACTTGCTATAATAGTGTTGATGATTCAAGTTATAGAGAAAAGTCAACAACTGGAAACAATATATCATATTCAGGAACAGCACCTGATAGATATGCTGTTTTCAATGGGACATCATCAAAAATAGATCTTGGTAATGATTCATCATTATTATTTGAAAAAGATGAAGAGTTTTCATTTTCGTACTGGTTTAATCCTAGTGATGCCAGTTCAAGTTATAGAACTATTTTTAGCTCTGTTGATTCGTCAGGGGATAAAGGCATTATCGTTCGGCATCAGAATGGAAAAATTGAAGTTCATTTAGTTAATACTTCGGGATCAAATAGCATAGTAATTTCAACTACTAATAATGTTCTCGGGACATCAAGTTTTAAACATGTTTTTATTACTTATGATGGTTCTGGGAGTGCCAATGGAGCAAAAATATATGTTAATAATGTTGAAATAACAGACATAACAACTACTTATGATAATTTAAGTGCCACCATTGTTAATAGTTCAAATAATATTAACATAGGATATGATAATAATTCAAACTACTTATATGGAAACCTAAGAGATCTTTTGATCTTTAGTGAGAAATTATCAACTTCACAAAAAGAAGAAATATACAATTCAGGGGTAAAGAAATCTTATGATTATATAAGTTATAATCCAGCTGAATTAGTATTACATCTGAATAATACTAATAATGATTCGTCACAGAATAATTATGTTGGCACGTCAACTAATATAACATATTCATCATCTGTGAAGAAATTAGGAAGTCATTCTGCAAGTTTCAATGGGATATCGTCAAAAATAGATTATAATGATGTATGTTCGTTTGAAAAAGATAAACCTTTTTCTTTTGAATTTTGGGTTTATGTAGATAGCTCAGGATCTGGTGCAAGGCCAATATTATCGAAAATAAATTCTTCAGGTTCAAATGAAGGGTACGAAATAGAAATAAACTCTTCTGGAGGATTGCAATTCACAATTGTAGATATATCAACCTCGATGTATGTTTATACTTCACCTGTTTCTACTGATACATTAATACATGCGGTTGTTTCTTATGATGGATCATCGAATAGAAGTGGTATGAAAATATATATTAATAGCGTAGCGCAAAGCTTGACAACTGGCGGAAGCTCAAGTTTAAGCAATACAATAGTATCAACAGCACCATTAATTGTTGGAAGTCAATCAACTAATTGGTTTGATGGTTATATCGATGAATTGATTATTTATTCAGAAGAAATTTCTCAAGCTGATGTAAATAATAGATATAATTCAGGAAATGGTGAAGAGTATAATTTTGGCTCCGAAGAAATACCTGTATTTAAGGTTCTAGTCAATTCAGTACAGCAAGAATTGAATAATGATTATGTACTTAATTCAGAAACCCAAATTGAATTTTATTCAGGGCTTTCCTCCAGTGATATAGTAGAAGCTATAATAAAAATTGAAGGAAACAGGTGGTATTATCTCTATATCACTGATATATCATTATTTTCAACTAGAAAAGTTTTTGCTTCCAATCAAAGGCCAAATTGGTTTGGTGAACATCAGAAATCAAATTTTAACGGCCGATATATAGGGTCGTTTAAAACAGATGGTCTCACAGAAATAAGACCATTTATAAAATTTGGAGATGAAGTTTTACAAGAAGAAGAAATTATATATAGTGGGACCATTACTACAGATGGTTCTAATCTAAACCTTAATGATTACTTACCTCCAACAACAAATTTAGCTAAACTATCGGCATTATCATCGACGGTTAACTCAAGGCCATACGTTTGGTCGAGGTTTGATAGCAATTTCTTATGTTCTCTTGCTGGTAAATGCAAAGGAATTAATTATAGAGATCTTATCTATTTAACGGATGAAGAAAGAAATATCTTTCTTCAAAGAGAAGACCAAAATAATACTATAAATGTTTATTCACATGGTTATATGGAAAACGTATTAGAGCCAATTGGAGCTTAAAAATGGTAGAAAAAAGAGCCACAATATTAAATAATGGGAATTTAGAAGAAATTAGTGATAGTGATACTCTCACTAATATTGGTTCTCTTATGAATGATATAAATGACGGAACGACAACCGTTAATAACCCTGAAGCGACTAATTTTAAAGGTTCTAATATTGAGGCTTCTCCGCATTCAAATTCAAATACTGCCGTCATAGAATTTAAATCATCTGGATCTAATACAAAGTTTATTCAAACTAATCCAAAACTAAAATCATTTGAGATAGATAGTGATCTTAAATTGGTTGAGCTGTTAACGCAGTTTGAAAACAATTTAAATGATGATAGTAATAATAGTTATACATTATCCAGTAATAATGTTAGCTTCTCGTCTTCAACTTATAAAATAGGTAGTTATAGTGCAAGTTTTAATGGTTCGAACAGTTATATTAACTGTGGCAACTCTTTTAACTTAAATTTTGAAAGAGATGAGGAGTTTTCGTTTGAGTTCTGGGTTTATCTCAGTTCAAAAAATGCAAATCAAATGTTCTTTACAAAAAGAAAATCATCCGCTAATAACTGGACGGGTGTGTCAATATACGTTGGTAGCGATAACACTGTTAGATTTTTATTATTAGCGGATTCAGGCACAGGTAACTATATTCAAGCTAAAACTTCAGCTACACTAGACATAGGTCAATGGCACCATATTGTTGGCACATACAATGGGTCGAGTTTGCTTAGTGGCACAAAAATTTATATTAATGGGTCAGAGGCTACTTTATCAGGAAGTATAGATAACCTTTCTTCTAATATAAGCAACTCGGAGAATTTTTATGTTGGTGGAGATTATGTTAATAATATAAACTATTTAGATGGATTTTTAGATAGGTTTGTTGTTTATGAAAAAATATTGACAGCAGATGAAATTTCAAAACATTATAATTCAGGTAATGGATACAGTGATGTTTATAATGAAAACATTATAAAAGTAACTCCATTTAAGTGCATGTTACCTGATGAAAGCGTTTTGGCCCAGAGTTCTATTCAATATCTTAATTTAGAAGATGCCAATGATTTTGAATCATCATATACATTGACCGGTGATCAATGGTTATATTTATATGCAACTGACGAAACCTCTTGGTCAACTAAGAAATTATTTTTCAGCACAACAAAACCTTATGCAAGGGGGTTTCATCCAACAAAAAACGCCAAATATATTGGATCAATTAGATTAAATTCCAATATAAAAATTGAGAAGTTTAGAAAAGAAGGTTGTAATGTATTATATCAAGTTTCTCAAATTGCTTATACTAATACTACAACCTCTACTTCATTAGTTACAGTTGATCTAAGTGATCATATTCCAGAAACAACAAATGTAGCATTTGCTTTCAGTTATCAATTAACTATAGATGATACATATGTTTCATATATCAGAGGAAAAAAACAAGATAATACAGCGAAAGATTGGCCAGATGAATCGGGTCAGGGAAAAAGATATTATCCAGCAATAGTAAAAACAAATGATGATAGAGAAGTTTATCATAATTCTAATACAACTAGAACAGAAGATACAAAGCTTTATGTTTTAGGTTATATAGAGAACGTAGATAATCCATTACAGAACGTAGCATAGGTGAGTATGTATTTATTTTTTAATAAGTCCGATAATATAATACAAGCGTTTGGTATTGTTGATTTTGAATCAACTGGAGAATCAGGGTTTAATTCATTACTTCATAAGCAATACAAGGGAAATTTTAAAATACCTCAAATATTTGGCGACTTAAGAGTGCAGGAAATAACAACTGAACAGGATCAGGATACTTTTACTCTTGATTTTGATTATAAAATAAATAAAAATAATATATGTATTGAAAAACAAGTAGATGGAGTTTTTCAAATAATTGATCCTATTGATTATCAGGAGTTTGATATAAATACAATAGTTTTTGAAACAGCTTTTGATTCTGGTGTTGTTTTAAGGTTTTCATCTAATGAAATTATAGAATATATTTTTGATGAAAACTCTGAAACTTTTAGCGTTTCTGATTAGATGAAAGGATTTAATAATGCTTAAAGAAAAAGAAAAACCAGTTAAATCTAATTGTCCTGATGATTTATGTGATCACATAGATTTTAATATTATATTTAAATGGATTAAAAATAAATATAGTGGCGTATTCAATGGTAGTATTGCTGCTATTGTCGCTGGTATTGTTGGTGTTGGCATTGTTGGGTCTCTTGTTTATTCTGAGCCAGTTCAAAAAATGGTAGACACACATATTAATGAGCTGGTTTCACAAAAAACTAAAAATTTTGCTACAAAAGAAGATGTTAAATGTTTAAAAGAAGATATAAACTTAAGATTAAGTGAACAAAATATTAGTATACGTAATATAAAAAATGATATAAAAAAGGATATGAAAAGTGTTGATGATAAGCTTGATAGGTTAATTATGTATCAACTTGAAAGGAAAAATTAATGAATTGTATTGCCAATAGTATTAAAAAGATGTTTTACAATCATCTTAATGGTGATATGAGGTTTCCTGAAATAAAATTAATTCCAAAAATACTTAATGCCATTACTTATGTAGAAAGTATAAAAACATCTTCAGCTAAGATGTTAAGAAAAAATCATGCATATAAGACAAATTTAGCTGTAGATTGTTTAATGCAAGATAAAGAAATTGTTGACACTGTTGCTAATATAATGGATACTGAAAATGAAGATCAAATACGTGGTTTTATATTTGCTAAGACAAAATATATATATGATAACAAATTTAACAGTTAAAGGAGTAATGTATGGGATTTTGGAAAGTTTTTAGAAAAGTATTTTCAGTTGGTATCAAAATAGGAAGTTATTTTTATCCACCATTAAGGGGCTTAGTTGTTATTGATGAGGCAATCAAAATGGTCCAAAAACAAAAGAAAGATGGAAAGAAGTTTAAAAATAATGCTGAAAAGACTTGGGAAGCAGTTAATATGATATTGGCAAATGTTTCAAGGCCAGAAAATTTAGTTGTTGTCAAAGAAGCTCTTGATAATCTCGGTATAAAGGATTTAGAATTAGAACAAAATAATTTCTGGATTCCAGATGATATTTATAATAAACTTGAATCATATTTATTTAGTACGGTAAAGGGTAGATATGAAGAGTTAAAACAAAATAAAGAAATATAGGAGTATATAATGTTAAGTAGTGAAAAAGCAACTTTTGATGAAGCAAAAAAAAGATATGCTTTGCTTAAACAATTTGAAGAATCTGAAAATTATAAAAAAATGAATGATCTTGTTGCTCAGCATCATGAGTTAGAAAACGACTATTTATATGCCGTTAATAAATTAATGAACTTAACCGATAACATAGAAGAAAAACAAACTGAACAGCCTGAAAGCAAAGATGAGGTTATTCAAATTTATAATGATTTACCTAAAGATATGGTAAGTCCTAATTTTAAAATTTCAGAATTTGAAAATTCAAATACTGCTAAATCGTTAGGTATACCAAATAAAATGTCAGATAAACAAATTAATCAAGCTAAATTTTTAGCTTATTATATACTTGAACCAATAAGAGATTATTATGAGTCTCCCGTTATAATTACTTCTGGCTTTAGGTGTGAAGAATTAAATAGTAAAATTAGTTCTTCAAGTACTTCAGATCATTTATATAGTGAAGTCACATGTTCTGCGGCTGCTGATATCAAGGTGAATGGCGTTGAAATTAAAACACTTTTCAATGATCTTATTTCTGGTAGAATAAAAATAAATCAGAAATACATGAATCAAATAATTATAGAATTTGATCAAAACATAATTCATACCGCTATACGCCTTGTTAGCCCTAAGCGAGAATTTTTAAAACGATATGTTTCAAGTGGAAGAACTTTTTATGATCGGGTAAGTAAAGAAATATAGTTATTCCCAAAACATACATACTATCTAAATGCGACACTTTTTTTAAAGTGTCTTTTTTTATATAATGAAATAATTAATTATATAGGAGAATTATTATGCCAAAAGAAGTCGATGAATGTGTAACCGCGCTATTAAGAGATAATCCAGAAATGGATAGGAATGAAGCTTGGGCTATTTGTTATGCACAATATAATGAAGAACATAATAAAATGAGTCATAATCTTTTGAATAAATGTATTCAGACATTTAATAAATATTCAAATATATTAAAAAATAATTAAATATTGCTTTTAAATGTTGTAACATGTAATTATTAAAACGAGGTTGCGATGTCTAGGAAAAGGAAATTATTTATAGCTTATTGTGCTAATTGTTTAAAAAAAATTACAGTAAAGGCAAAAAGTAACGATACTCCTAGCTATATGAGTTTAGATCAATATAGAAAATCAGGTAGGGTATATTGCTCTGAAAAATGCTTAAATACGTTTAAAAGAAAATTATTGTCAGAAAAAATGAAATCTAGGCATCAAAAAAATAAAGTTAAATCTGATTTTATGAAAATAAATAATCCAATGTTTAATCCTGAAACTAGAAGAAAAGCAAGCGAGACATTGAAAAGAAAGGGCTTCAAGCCACCGAGGCCAAAAACAAGAATATCAAGACCTCAGATTTTATTAGCCGCTGCACTTGGGAAGAGCTGGAAAATAGAATATATTTTAAATACAGGTGTTAAAGGTGGTGGTATCCCATCTAATTATAAAATTGACATTGCTAATAGTTTGTTTAAAATAGCAATAGAAGTTGATGGTAGTTCTCATGATACTTTAAAAAAACAAAAAGAAGATAAGAAAAAAGAAACATTTTTAAAATCAAGGGGGTGGAGGATTATTAGGTTTAAAAATAATGAAGTTTTAGAAGATGTAGATGATTGCGTAAGAAAGGTTAAATTATGTCAAAAGATAGAAGGTCTCAAATAAATGAAGAATTTAAATCTTATTTTAAAAAAGATATAGATTATTTTCTTGATAACCTTTTAGATTTTAATATATTAAAATTTAGACAGCATTTAAAATTAAATTACAGACAATTTCCAATTCAATATATAGAAAAACGCTATGGTACTGATGCTGCTAATGTATTTAAAGAGGCTTTATATAATAGAAAAATCAGGAGAAAAATATGATAATAAAAAACATGATAAATATAAAATATAATGAATTAACCACTGCACAAAGAGAAAAATTAGATAGGTTTTTAAAAAGAAAATGTAAAAAGAAAAACCCACTATATTTTAAAACACTTAATATGGGATTTCCTGTATATAATATAAAACCTTTAATTTACCTTTATGATCAAGATAGACAAGGTGTTTATTTATTTAGAGGCTTGTTAGACGATGTTTTAAAAGTTTTTCCAGAATTAGATATTAAGGACAATAGAAGAGATTTTAAGTGTAGTGATTTTAAAAATAATATTGTTTTAAGAAATTATCAAGAAAGAGAAGTTAATAAAATATTAGACACAAAAGCTGAACAAGGCTATATACATGCTGTTTGTAGGTCGGGTAAGACATATATGTCAATTGATTTAGTTCATAAATTAAAACAAAGAACTTTGATTTTAGTTCATACTAAATATTTATTAGAGCAGTGGAAGTCAGATATTTTATCCAATACTGATATAAAATTTGTTGGTGAGTTCCATGGTAATAAAAAGAAACTGGGCAATCAGATAACTATAGGATTAATTCAATCTGTTGTTAAACATATAGATGAATTAAAAGATATGTTTGGTATGGTTATTTTAGATGAATGCCACCATGTGCCGGCTAGAACTTTTTTAGAAGTTATCAATGGATTTAATAGCAGATATCGATTTGGTTTGACAGCTACACTTAAAAGAAAAGATGGTCTTGAGTTCTTAATACCGCCTACATTTGGTAATGAATGCGCCAGTGTCACAAAAGAAGATGTTCATAGTATAAATAAAGCGCCCGATATAAAAATTATAATAGTTCCAACACAATTTCAATATAACGCTGAAACAAAAATGATTAAAAAAGATAAGAATAGATTAAAATATTTGTTAAAACAAGCTATTCAAAAAGGAAATGAGCGACAAATATCATTATTAGAAAATAAACTTAGAGATTATAATTTTAATTATATAGATTATATTGATCAAATTGTCTGTGATGATGACAGGAATAGGCTTATATTAAAACTTATAAAGAAAGAAATAAAAGGCGGAACCAGATGTCTTGTTTATTGCGATAGAATCAAGCATTGTAAGATACTTAATTTTTTCCTCAGAAAAGCCGGACACAGAACTATTAGTATTATTGGCGAAACAAAAAATAGATTATCACTAGATGGTGTTTATGAGTTTGTTGCTAATAAAATGGAAGAAAACAAATTAAAATGTGCCATAGGAACGCCGGGTTGCATTAATGAATCTATGACAATACCAAGCCTAGGAGCTGGGTTTATTACTTGCTCTGCGACATTAAGTAATTTTGGAAAATTAGAGCAACAAATTGGACGCTTAGAATGTTATCACCCTGATGTTCCAGAAGTTAGAGTATATATTTTTTGGGATCAATTTGTGGAAAACTTTTATAACCCGTATAATAAATTATGTAAAAAATTTGGAAGCAAAAATGTATCCATTTACAAGGAAGAAAAAGAGGGTAAAGATGGAAAATCAAGACAGAATGAGGCTGAAAGACCTCTTAGAAGAAGAAAAGAATCTTCTAAATGAATTAAATCTAATAACAAAAGAAATACAAAAAATAATTAAAAAATATACAAGATTATATAATCATAAAAGTTATTTAAGTAAGGATGAAGTTGTTAGAAAAGAAGAATTTGAAGAAATAGATAAAAGAAAAAAAGCCAGAGAATTGTCAAGGCAAGAAGAAAAAGAAAATCCTTCTAAAATAAAAAGATATAATAAATGGCAAGATAAAGATTCAGATGAATGGCATTATAATGATATTATTGGTTATTGGTTAACATGTTATGTTGGTCATTTTGAAATTGAAGATACTGTTTTTATATCTAAGAAAAATGTTTATATTTCAAAAATTAAATCACTTATTAAAAATCAGAAAATTGATCCAAAAGAATTGATAGATTGGTTTTTTGATTCTTTAGATGATGATTTAAGTTGGATAAATAGCGTAACAATAGGTACTTTAACTAGTAATTCAGTTTTAAGCTCTTATTTGGGTAAAAATAAGAATAAACTTAAAAAGACAAAAAGTTTTCAGTCACAAGAATATTGGAGGGATTAAGTGTGAAAAATGATAAACCAAAAATTGATTTTTATGTAATAAATCAAAAAACAAAATTACCACTTAAACATTTACAATCTAGTATTCAAAATTCAAGTCTTGAGCTTAAAGGTATTATACAATATTCAGATGAGCAGCTTATATCAGCCATAATGGAAAAATATATACATAGTGTTTATATTTGCGGGCCTTCCGGAACTGGAAAAACTTGGTTGGCTACTTATTTAGGATGCAATTTGTTTCTTGAAGAATCGCGCCGCGCAATTACTTTAAAAAATATAGTACAATTTTTACAAAGTTCATCTTTGGTTAGGATTTTTAATTTAGATCAGTTTGGAAAAGAAGATGAAATTAGCTATAATGAAATTAAGAATACAAAGTTTTTAATTTTAGATGATATTTCTATTTTTTCACCTATGTTTAAAAATAGAGATTATTATTTTGTTATGTTTGATGATCTTATTCGGTATCGGTATTCAAATCTTTTACCTACTATATTAACAAGCAATATTAAACCAAAAGACTTAGTGAATGAATTAGGTCCGAGTTTATCAAGTATAATATTAAGTAAAAAAGAATCTAAGACTTTTATTTTAAAAAGTTGTAATTATAGGATTGAATAATTTTTATTAACATGTATAATATGTTTATCATGCAAATATTCATTCAATAATGATTCCATTCTTAACAAGAACTGGCTAAAATGGTCAGTTTTTGTTATTATAATAAATATGTACTGCATTATTTTGCTCCCGGTAATTACCGGGATTTTTGTTTTTTTATTTATAAAATTGATTTTATCAAGTTTATAGGAATATTTTTTAAGTTATTATTGGGTTTTCACGTTTTTTTGTAAAAAAGTGTAAAAAAATCAAACAGAATTTAAAATTTTAGGTTTGTTTTACGATTATATTAATGGACATGGCAATGAGATTCATTCAATTAAAATTAAATAAATCTCATTACCATGGTGTAATATTACACCACTATTAAATTTTTTTAATCTGGTTTCCAGATTAAAAATTTAATAGTGCCTTACAAAGGACAATGGAATTGGATAAAATTTTATATGATTAATATAATTTAATGCTATATTCAGGTATTAATTAATGTAAACCATTTTTTGTATATTGAAATTATTGAAACAATTGAAGTATTTAAAATTATTTTTAAAAGGTAAACAAGCATTAAATATTCTTTATTGTTGTTAACTAAAAAATTATATATAATCATGAAACATTATAGGAGGATCAGGGTTGAATGAAGAGGTAATTAAAAATTATTCTATACATAATGAACAAGTAGTTCTTAGTTGTTTAATGCAAAACAATAAGACACTTTATAGATATATTGATAGTGTTAAAGGAGAATATTTTCTTGATAAAAAATCAAAATTAATTTTAAAGGGCTTAAAGAAACTAGTTTCTAGGAAACAAAAATTTAGTCTTGATACTTTAATGGAATTTTTAGATGACGAAAATATTAGTATCAAGGAATTGCAGAAATTAATTGATATTTATTCCAGTGCTCATAAAAATATTGAATTTCATATTTCTAAAATTGTATTAAATTATTGTAAATTGAGATCTTATAATACTTTATTAAATGAATTAGATCAAACTTTGCTTGATTCTAAATCTGATAAAGAAGATATTTTTAATATTATTGATTTATTTAAAGATGAATTTTCAATTGTTCAAAATGCTTTAACTGAGATTGGTGATGGTAATGAAATATTTGATAATTATCTTGATACATTAGATAGGAGATTAGAGGGTAAGGCTTTCGGAACTACTGGTTTTAAATGTTTAGATTCCGCCTTAACAGAGGGATTTTGCGATGGTAAAATTACCATACTTGGTGCCTTAAGAAGTATTGGTAAAACAACATTTTGTTGCAATATAGCTAATGCTTTGATTTCTAAAGGTTTACCTGTTATATATTTTAACCTAGAGCCCCATACTATATCTATTCTTGATCAATTGGTTTGTATGAGATTAAAAATCAGTAGAACTGATTTAATTAAATATGCTTCTAAATTAGATGATAAAATATTAGATGAAATTGAAGAAGAAGTTTATAATATTACTGTCAGGGATAATCTTTTAAAATTTGTTGATAATCCTGATGTATCATTTAATAGTATAGAAAATATATTATCAAGTAATAATTACAAATTAGCTATTATTGATTTATTTGAAAAATTAAAAGAAGTTCCTTCAGGAGATACAAAATTAATATCTCAGGCTTTAGATAGGATTCAATCAATAGCTAAAAAAACAAATACTCATATTTTAGTCGTTCAACAATTAAACAGAGCTACTGAAAAAAGGAAAGATATTAGACCAAAACTTTCTGATTTTATGAATACGTCAAAATACGAACAGGTTGCTGATAATGTCTTTTTACTTCATAGAAATAAGTTTTTTGAACCTGAATTGATAGATGATATTTTAGAAGTAATTATAGCGAAACAAAGAGAGGGTAAACCTAATGTTAATGTTTATTTTAAGTTTCTAGGAGAGATAGCAAAAATAGAAGAGATGGGGTTAAGATGATAGTCAGAATAAAAGATATAGCTTTGGTTAAAATGGGGTGGAATTTAAAACAATTGCATCGTGAATATGATAAAAAATTTCCTAATGATATAACTTATCAAACCTTGCTCTTGTGGGCTAGTAGAAGTGAAAACAAAAGAGTTCAGCCAAGATATGATCAAATGGAAAAACTCTGTTATATCCTTAAATGTGATATGGGTGAATTATTTAAAGTTGAAAGGTTAAAGTTTGATCAATGATTTTTTAAATAGAACGCCAATTAATAAGTCTTGGAAATTGTTTAAAAAATATCAATTTAGTTTTGATGTTAAATCAGTGCTTGATAATCTTTCTATATCTTATGAAGAGCGTAATGGCTGGCTGTATACATTATGTCCTTACCATAAAGATGAAAATCCATCTATGGCTTTTTGTTGTGATATGTCGAGCGGATATTATGGTATGTTTAAATGCTGGTCTTGTAATACCATAGGAAATATTATTGATCTTGTTTCTGATATTAAAACTGTTTCGTCAAAAGAGGCTTTTGATCATATTGAAAAGAATTTAAAATACATTGATCACTGGACTGCAACTATGAATAAAAATATTAAATCATTTAAAAACAATAAGAAAAATATTGATTTACATTTTACTTTTAAACCAGTTAAAAAAGATAGTATATTTTTTAATTATTTAGAACATCGTGGTATTTCACAAAAAGTTATAAATAAATTCAATATAATGCAATGTTCAGAAGGTTTTTATAATAATAGAATTATTATTCCTATTTATCATAATTCTAAATTATATAGTTTTTGTGCTCGTTCGATATATAAAAATGCTTATATAAAAAAACATAGTATAACTAAAATTTTATATCCAAAAGGCTCTTATATATCAAGGGTTTTATTTCCTGATTGTGTTAACTCGTTAAATAATAAAAAGATTATTTTGGTTGAGGGTATTTTTGATGCCTTGAGATTATACTCTTTAGGGTATAAAAATGTTTATACTACTTTTAGTAACAAAATTTCTAATGGACAAAGATATTTTTTAAATTTTGCAAAAGATATAATTCTTATTCCTGATTCTGATGATGGTGGCAAGAGTTTTAAAAATATATTTAAAAACTCTAACATAACTTCTAATCTTTATATTTATAGTTTGCCCAAAGGTGATGATCCCGGTTCCACTGATAAAATAAACCTTGTCAATATTTATGACAAGGCTAAAATCTGTACACAATTTCATAGAAAGATTTTAAAAAGAAAGGTTATTAATGATTAAATGTTATCAGAAAAAAGAAAATTTATCAAGGAAACGAATTGATTCCTTATTATATCGTTATAAAGAGTTAAAAGATGATAATAGTTTCAATTTAGTTTATGGTTATTTAAGTATTAGAATTAATCAATTAATCAAAAAGGTGTTTGGTTCTGATTTAAGTGAAGAATATTTTTTGGATCTTAGGCAAGAATGTTTTGAAAAGATCATTTTTTCTATTAATAAATTTAAATTTAAAAAGGATAATTTTTGGTTTAAGACAAAAAATGAATTTATTAAATATTGTCGTGATAATGGTCTTCCTTTTAAACCTGATGTTGATATTTTAGATTATTGTTTACTTCAGGTTTATAATTGTTTAAAAGATTTAAGAAGGAAATATTTTAGACAATTAAGATATAAGAAGCTCGTTTTAGAAAAGTTATTTAATTCTTTTAAAAAGAAATATTATAATAATGATAATGAAACCAAAATTGATATTGACTTATGTATTGATAAACAGGATAATATTCGCAACAAGGATATTGTTGCGAATATTATAAGTCTAGCAATAGAAGGAAATAAAAATCATGTTATTAAATCGATACTTAAATTGTGGAATTTTAATAATAAAATGATTTTAAAATGTTTTTCTTTTTTAAAACATAATTTTTTATTGCATATGACTAATAAACCTTGTATTGTTAATATGATGATAATTAAAAAGGAGTAGACAATGGCAAAAACTAAAGGTAAATCAAAGACTAAAACTAAAACACCAAAATTAGAAATTATGCAACATTCTTATGAAACTTTATCTGGCGTTCCATTTAAAACCAGATCAAGAAAAGAAGAGAAAATTTTTTCAGAGTTAAAAACGGCACTTAATGAATTAGTATCAAAAATAGCAAGTGAAAATACATTAAATGGCGAAGCTATTTCAAAATACAAATGTCCGATGTGCGATAATGTGGGCATAGATACATTCACTTGTATTTATTGCGGTTTTAAATTTAATGAAAAAGATTTAAGTGATCTTACTTGTACTTTGGAAGAGTTTTCTGAGCAATTAAAATCAAAGTCTAAATCAAAGTCTAAAACTAAATCTAAGGTTGCAGATTTACCTGAAGATGAAGACGATGATGAAGACGATGATGAAGACGATGATGAATTAGAAGACGATGATGAATTAGAAGATGAAGAAGATGAAGAAGAAGATGACGATGATGAAGACGAAGATGACGATGATGAAGACGATGATGATGAACTAGATGAAGAAGACGATGAAGAAGAAGATGAGGAAGATGAGGAAGATCATTCGAAAAAATCATCTCCGAAAAAATCATCTCCGAAAAAATCATCTCCGAAAAAATCATCTGATACAGATATTGATTTGACTAAATATAAGGCTAGTGGTAAAGTAAAGATCGGTGAAATTGAAATTGATATTGTTGAAATAAATTTTAGTAAGAAATAGCCTTTACCCCAGACGGGTCAATTTTGACCCGTCTCTTTTTTTGGAGTTTAGTGTGTATGTATGTTCCTATTCATAATCATTCTGATCATAGTGTTTTAGATGGTATTTCTAAGGTTGAAGAAATTGCTAAATGGGCAAGAAAAATCAAAGCCCCGGCTTGTTCATTGACTGATCATGGAACCGTTACTGGTCTGATGCCTTTTCAAGATGCCTGTGAAAAAGAAGGCATTAAATCAATTTTAGGTATTGAGTTTTATTGTAATGAACACAGAGATCATGAAGATAATGAAGTTAGAAGAAACAATTCTCATTTATGCGCTTTGGTTAAAGATAAGATTGGTTTTAAAAATTTATCTTATTTGGTTTATGAATCAAATATTAATGGATTTTATTATCGACCAAGAACTAATAGTGAATTAATATTTAATAATCACGAGGGATTAATTATAACAACTGCTTGTATTCAGGGTATTATTGGTAAAGAATTTATTAGCGAAAACGGTAATAGAGCGAGGGCCGAAAGACTATTTAAAAATTTTGTTGATGTTTTTGGTGAAGATTTTTATGCCGAAATACAATTTAACGAACTTGAGCAACAACATATTGTTAATAGAGAGATTATTAAATTAGCTAAAAAATTTGGTGTTAAATTAGTTCTTGGACTTGATTCACATTATCCCAAAAGAAAAGATAGTGAATTACAAGATATTTTTCTAATGATTCAGCAAAACAGACATGAAGTTGAGGCCGAAGGGTTTTCAACAAGGTATTTATATATTAAGCCAGAAAAAGTTATTAGAGAAGAAGTAATTAAATGGGGCTACAATATATCAGAAGATCAGTTACAAGAAGCTTTAGATAGTACGCTTGAAATTGCTGAAAAATGCAACTTTAAATGGGAATTTGAAAAATATCATTTTCCAAAATTTGGTAAAACTTTAAAAAGTGAAGAGAAGACATTTATAAAGCTTACAAGAAAAGGTTTTAATAAATTATATAAAAAAGGATTGATACCAGAAAGAGATATTCAAAAATATAAAAATAGGCTTGAATATGAGTTAGAAGTTATTAATAAGAAAAAATTTGCTCCATATTTCTTGGTTTTAAGAGATTTAATTAGAAATTCAGAAAAATTAGGTGCAATATGCGGTGTTGGTCGCGGTAGTGCTTGTGGGTCAATTGTTTCTTGGTGTTTAGGTATAACTAAGCTTGATCCGATTAAATTTGGATTATTATTCGAAAGATTTTTGGATTTAAATAAAGACGATATGCCAGATATTGATGTTGATTTTGACAGTGAGCATAAGGATTGTGTTGAAAAATATATTATTGAAAAATATGGCGCTGATAATGTTTGTAAAATAGTATCTTTGACAACCCTAGGTGTAAAATCGATTTTAGAAAATTTATTAAGGCTACTTGATATTGATGAGACTATAAGATCCGATTTATACAAGGTTAAATTGGATTCATCTATTGATTGTGAGGATTATGAAACCTTTATTAAATCTATAGAAGAAAATGAAAAATATTCAGAGCTTTTAGAGCATCCTGATGCAATAAGAATATTTGATTATATTAAAAAATTAGAGGGTAGAATTTCAACCACAGGAACTCATGCGGCTGGTATTATAATAACACCTGTTCCTGTTTATAATTTAATGCCTGTACAAAGGCCAAAGAAAGCTAAAGAAACCGGTGAAACTTTGATGATGAGTACCCTTACTGAGGGTGTGGTTAAGAAGGATATTTCTAAATTAGGTATGTTAAAAATAGATATACTTGGCCTCACAACACTAAGCATTATCCGGGATACCATTGAGCTAATAAAAGAAACAAAAAATATTGATCTTGGCGATATGCTAGATGTTGATCTTAATGATCAGAATATTTATAAGAAAATAAGATCTGGTAAAACTAAAGGAACTTTTCAGTTTGAAAGTGACGGAATAATCTCTCTAATTAAACAAGTTAAGCCTAAGAGCTTTAATGAATTGGTTGCTATAAACGCTTTATTTAGGCCGGCAACATTAAATTCAGGTCAACATTTATCTTATATTCATAATAAAAATAATCCAACTGAAATTGAGGGTATATCAAATTATCATTCTGATATAAAGAATATTTTAAAAGATACTCACTATATTCTTTGTTATCAAGAGCAAGTTATGAACATTTTGCATGTTATTGGTGGATTTTCATTACCAGATGCTAATAGTGCAAGGAAATTATTAGTTAAGAAATTAGCAAAAGATGACGACCTTGAGGTTATGAGGAAGAAGTTTTTAAAAGGCGCTAAAAAGAAAGGCTTAAGTGCATTAGAGATAAATGATATCTGGATGGTTTTGAAAGAATTTTCAAAATATAGTTTTAATTTAAGTCATAGCACATCATATTGTTTTATTTTTTATATCACTATGTATTTGAAGACTTATTATTATGATGAATATATGTCTATTGTTTTATCATATAATAAGAATTTAAAATCAAAATCTTCTGATATTGATACTAAATTTTCTAAATATGTCAAGATTTTAAGAAAAGAAAATTCATATAGGGTTTTATCTCCTGATATAAATTTAAGTGGAAAATTATGCAGACCTGAAGGTAATAAATGTATACGATCAGATTTTAGCATAATAAAAGGTATTGGTTCAAAGGCTATTGAAGAATTAGTTTCAAAACAACCGTTTTATAATATGACAAATTTATTAGATGGTACTATTAGCGGAAGAGCATGTAATAAAAGAATTATTTGTATATTAGCTGAGGCTGGTGTTTTCGATTCATTATATCCTAATAGGCGTGGTTTAGTAGAGTTTTTGAAGAAATTTTATCTTTTAAAACAAACCCAGAGGAAAAAATATATAGAAGATATGTATAAAAATTCATATGTTAATATGCGCCCATATAATAAAGAAGAATTACAAGAACTTGAATTAAAACATTTTGGCTTTTATCTTACTGAGCATCCGTTTGAAAAACATAAAAATAGAATTCAAAAGATAAATAAAAAATATGGTAGTAAAATTATTTTTCCATCATATAGTAAAAAATTTCCACTGAATGGCATTATAGCCGGTATTGTTTCTGAGATATCTAATACTAGAAAAACTAAAAACATGAAATCAATGAGGTTTGTTACTATTTCAGATGATGTCGCTTCAATAAAATTAGTTATGTTTGATAGGCATATTTCTGAATATATGAAATTTTTTAAAATTGGCAAAGTGGTTCTTTTTAGATTTGAATATAATGAATTTTATAATTCTTTTATGATTAGTGAATCTAGATCTACTTATTTGCCCGAAGTTCTCGGTGGTAAAAATAATGTAATTAATTTTACTTAATATACTATATAATAATTCTTATGATGTTAATAAAATTATATAAAGGAGTATATAATGGCAAAAATAAAAGAGTTTCTTAATAACATTCTTGATTTACCATTTGAAAAAATTTATAAACGAATACAAGCAGATTTAAATGTAAAAGATTTACATACACAAGGTAAAATCGTTTTTGAATTATCAAAAGCCCCTGCCAATTTAGAATTGGCTACAAAATTATATATTATGGCTAAAAAAGAATATGAAGATTTAGAAAAAGAATATAAGATTTTGTATAATAAGAAAATTAAAATTATTTCTGCTAAATTAGAAGAGCAAAAAAGGAATAAATTATTAACAAGGCAAATATCTGAATCTCTTTTAGAGACGACATTGATAAATAGTTATCCTGTTTTTTTTAAAAAATGGGATATTAAATTAAGAAATTCAAAATATATTGTTAAACTTACAGAAGGATTATTAGAAGCTTGTAGGGCTAGGATATCAACCCTGCAATCAATTAATAAAAGGTTGCCAGACAGTTATTAGAAAGGAGCAATTAATGGCAAAATTTGGTTCACAGACAAGAAAAAGTATTAAGGAAAATAAATCAACTGATGGTGATGGTGTACCATTTTTAAAAGAAATATGTCCTAGAAAAATTCATCCTTTAAAACAAGAAGGCGCTATATATAATATGGGCGCGCACTATGTTTCGATTGTTAAAAAGTCTGAAGTTAATAATCGAACAGTGAAAGAAATAGGAAAAATAAGTCATATTTGTTTAGAGGAAACAAATAAAGGCTGTCCACTTTGTGATTTATTGAGGTATTTAAATAGGTCTGGTGAGTATGATGGTGATGATGTTGTCTTAGAAGTTGGGGAAGGACGGCTTAAAACTGGTTTTACTGTTGATCAGCTTCTCGGCAAGACAAATGATTTTAGATCAAGTATTAAAGCCGCAACTAACACAATGATTACTTATGTTGACCATGATGCTCCTGAGGATGGTCATAAAAGATTTATTGGTCCCAAATCAATTGTGGATAAGATAGATGATGAAATCATAACAATAACAGAAGAATATTATCCAGATGATCCTGATAAGGGTGATGTTTTATTTGGGTCTGGTAATTATGCATTAAAATTAACATATGATGCCAATGCTAAGAATAAAAGTGACATATATAAAGTTAAAGCCCTTAAAGATCGTAAGGCAACTTCAGCTATTAAAAAACAGATGAAAAAATCTATTGATGATCCTGCTGAATTTACAAAAAAACCTGATCGAAAAGCTATGTTAGAATATATGTGGGAGCATTTTGATAAAGATTTATTAATAGCTGCTGGCATTGAAGAACTTTCGGATAATGAAAATGAGACAAAAAAATCAAAGAAGAAAAATAGAAGAAATAAATCAAAAATAAAACGTTCTAAGAGATCAGAAGATATTGATGAAATAGATGATATCGATGACGTCATGGATGAAGACGATGATGAAGAAGATGATGAAAAAGATGAAAAAACAAATCGTAGAACTAGAAGGATAAAAGGTAAACTAAGAAAAAAATATTATGATGACGATGAAGAAGAAGATGAAGAAGATGAAGAAGAAGATGATGAGGACGATGATGAGGATGATATAAAATCATCAAGGAAAAAATCATCGCGCAAGAAACAAACTAAAAGAAATAAGACTAGAAGAAGAACAAATGATGAAGAAGATGAGGACGATGAAGAAGATGAGGATGATGATATTAAATCATCAAAGAAATCATCTAAAAAGAAATCAGTAAGTAAAAGGCGTGACGGAGATATTGTCGAGTGTCCACATTGTTTTGTTGACCTAGATGAAGATGAAATAGAGCTCGACGAATGTCCAGCGTGTGGTGGTGATCTTATGGGGCTAGATGATTAATGGTAAAGAAAAAGAACGTTAAAAAAGAACAAACTAATAATGAAAATAATATATATAATATCTTTTTTTCAGACAAAGCTGAGCACCAGCCGTTACCTGAATTAAAACTAGCTACTTCATTACCGGCATTAAACAGGGCTTTGACGATTGGCGGGTTTCCCGCCGGTTGTCTTGCCGAATTTCATGGACCTAATGGCTATGGTAAATCAACATTATCAGCTTTAATTATGGCTGATGTAGGAAGGCAAAATCACCTTGGATTTTTTATTGACCCTGAGAGATCCATAGATAAAAAATATTATCAAAGTATGGGTGTTGATTTTAAAAAGACACCCAGATATACTATATCTATTCTTGAGGATTTGATGAGATTTGTTTACGACAAGATTGAAGAATTTCATGCTTTGAAAGAAGATGGTTATTCTGTGACTGAGAATGGTAAACAGGTAAAGAAAAAGCTTGATGAAAATAAAATCTTAGTTATTGTTATTGATACTATTACTGTAACAGTAACAGCCGATGAAGAAGATGATTTTAAAAAAGGTTATCCTGCTAAAACCGGATTAATCACTAAATTTATTGAGCGTTTATTGAGTAAAATTAGTAATGATGTCCTTATAATAATGGTGAATCAAGAGCGCGATGTTTTAAACAAATTCACGCCTTATAGTGAAGACACAAGAAGCTGGGGTGGCCATTCTATAAGACATAATTGCTCTGTTAGAATTAGGGCGCAACGAAGGGCCAAGGATTATGATTCTTCTAAATCTTCATTATGCGGGTATAGACTTGATTTAGTTGTTAAAAAATGTAAAAATGTCGGCGCATTAGATGAATGCTTCTCTGTTTTTGTTTCTAATGGAAAAGGTAAGTGCTTAATAGGTCATGATGATGTTAAAGAATTGGTTTCAGAAGCTATTCATCAAGGTATTATTAAAAAATCAGGTAAAACAAATCATATTTTACCTGAAGAACTTGTTGATGATCAGGATAATGAAGTTTGTGTTGGTGTTTATCGTACTTATGATTGGTTTAGAAATAGACCAGATAAACTTGATATGTTGAGGGATATTTTGAATGATAATATTAAAAATATAAATCCTTATTCCAGATATTTGGAGAAAGACAATAGTGAAATTAAGGTTAAAAATTTTAAACGCAAAAAGTTAGATTAATATTGTTATGCTTTTATTCTTGTTATAATAAAATATACAATATATAAGGAGCAAAAAATGAATAAAATCGCTGTCATTGGCGATATACATTATGGTATCAATTTTGGCCCATATTCGCGTGAGACTGAAATTGATAAAAGTTTAGAATATATAACTCAAAAAATAAAAGATGACGGGGCCGATTGCTGTATCTTTTTAGGCGACGTGTTTCATTCAGATCGTCCATATCCTTATTTGTTGACTAAATTCAGGAATGTGATTAAAAAATTAAATCACATTCCTGTTTATATTTTGGTTGGCAATCATGATTGGTCTAAACAGAGTGAAAAACATGCATTGCTCGGTCTTGAATCAGGTGATAATCTTTTTATTATTGATAAAGAAATTATTGTTTCAAATAATGGTTATAAATTCATGCTTTTGCCATACAGATATGATCCTGATTTTTTGAAAAATAATTCTGATTCTAAAACTATTATTTTTTCTCATAGAGATATCGCCTATGTTAAAAAGGATCATTTTAAAGATGTTGATTTTTACTTAAATTTGAACGGTCATGAACATACGCCGCTTGATTCTGGTAAAACATATAATGTTGGTTCTATTTTAAGATTTACTATGGCTGAAAAATCGGATAAGAAACGATTTATGTATCTTGAATTTAATAAAGATAAGAAATATAAATTATCAAGTATATCTAAGCCATGTAGAAAATTATATAATGTAGATATAGATTTCGAGAAAAAACTAATTAAAGTTAATAATAAATTAGTTTTTAAAATTAAGAATTATAATATAATTCCGAGTAAAAATAATAAAGCTTATAAGAATTTTTTAAACTCTAAAAATGCATATTTAGATTTAAATATTAAGTTTAAATCTAATAAAGATGTATCTGATAAACGACTTGATTCTGTTATTGAAGAAATAATTCAAAAGGGTCTTGTTAGAAAGAAAATAATTTTATTTGAAGATACTCATCGTGAGCCAAGGAATGTATTGGTTTCAAATACTCCAAAAAGTATGATTGAAGAATATATTAATATCAACTATACAAATGAAAAAAAGAAACAGCAATTAATTGACTTAGCCTATGAGGTAGTTGATGATGATTAAAAAAATAACTATAAATAATTTTATGCCTTTTTATGGACATAATGAAATCGAACTAGAAAAAGGCATAATTAATGTTATAGGGCAATGGTCCGAGAGCAAAAATAGATCAAATAGGGCCGGCAAATCGTCGTTTATTGAAGCCATTGTATATTGTTTGTATGGCGAATGTCGTGCCAAAAAAGAAATAGAAGCAATTAATGATCTTGCAGAGGATTCAATGTATGTAAAACTTGAATTAGAAACTGATTTAGGTGAAATTGAGATTATTAGGGGTAGAAGTTTAAAAAATACTAAATTGTTAGAGATATCAGGTGTAGATATAACGCAATATAATTCACCACAAGATTGTATTAACGAAATAATAGGACTAGATTATAACAGTTTTGTTTTATCGAGTTATTTTGCTCAGGGCGATATTAATTCCTTTATGGAATTAAGCCTAGCAGATAAAAAGAGAAAATTAAGCAATTGGATTCAAGTTGCTAATTGGGCTAATTACGAAAAGAAAGCAAAAGATAAATTGGTTGAATTGAATGTTTCAATTGATAGAATAATTGGCTCAATTGAGTCATTTGAAAAACAATTAGATGGTTTAAAAAATATTAAATCTAAAAAAGAAATAAGAAATCTTTTAAAACTAGAAGAGAATGAGATTGCTAATTATAGAAAAAGATTAGATAAATTAACTTATTCCTTGGGCCAACTAGATCAAGATTTGGAATCTAAAATTGATCGTTTAAATAATGATTTAGAGGATTTGAAAGATGAAATAGAGCATTTGTCTTCAGAATTTAAAAAGAGCTTTAATAAAGAAAAAGTATTAAAAAAGTTAACTATTGAGCGTAAAAAAATTATTAGTGAATTAAAAGATTTTAAAACTAAAAATACCAAAGAAGAATTATCTAAAAAATTAGATATGTTGGAAAAATTTTATAATAAATATAATGCAGAAATTATTTCTCTTAATAAACAAATTCAAAAATATTCTAATATTGTTAAATCTGATTCAAAAATTTGTCCTATATTGAATGAAGAATGTGATAGAATTTCATCTAAAGCTTTAAAACCTATTATAATTGATCTTAAAAATAAGAAGGACTTATTGTCTCAAAAATTTAATAATGTTGATAAAAATATTAATAATGTCTCTAGCAAGAAATTGGTTCTTGAAAATTTAAGAAAAGATATTGAACAGATTAATTTTCAAATTAATAATTTGAAAGATCTTGATATTGACAGTGAGCATTTAAAGAATAAAATAAAGTTAAAATTTAAAAAATCAGATGAATTACGTAATGAATTAGAAACCATTAAGAAAAAGAATGAAAAACTTGAGGACGAAATTGAATTTAAAGAGAAAATAATATCAGAAGCTAAAACAAGTATTTCAGCTTGTGAAAAAAATATAAGACATTATAACCAGATTTTAAATGAAATAGATGCTCAAATTGAAACAAAAAAAGGACTTAAGGTTTCACTTAAAACGAGTATTAAAAAGAAAGATGAATTATTAGATTTATCTATGCAATATAAATTTATTCAAGCTATGTTTTCAAAAGATGGTATACCAATGATGGAAATAAATAATAGTATGGATGAGTTGGAAAATTATATTAATATGATTTTATCTAAACTAAATACAAATTTAAGTATACAAGTTACTACAGAAAAGAAATTAACAACTTATGAAGAATTTTGTAGTTGTGGTTATATGTTTATTAATTCTTCTCAACGTATATGTGATGAATGTCAATGTAGGAGGATGAAAAAAACAAGGTCTGATTTTGATATTATTTTATATAGTGGTGGAAAAATTTTACCATTTGAACTTGATTCTGGTGGCGGCAAATCGTTAATTTCAATAGCTATTAGGTTAGCCGTTATCAAGATGCTTAAAAACAGAAGTAAAATTAATTTTAATATTTTGATTTTAGATGAAATATTTGGTATGCTAGATGAAGTTAATAGATCAAGCGTCGCTTCTTTATTAGTTGATATTATTAGAGAAGATTTTGATCAAATATTTGGAATAACACATATTGATATACCGATAACTGGAGATCAAGATATATATATTATTAAAGAAGAAAATTACTCAAGATTAGAGGTAAGATGATGGATAATAATCCCGGTAAATGGACACAAGAAGAAGACAACATACTCATTACTAGGTATAATATTGTTAAAAAGTCTCTAATAATGAAATTATTACCAAAACGATCTTGGAAATCTATTAAACGCAGGGCTATTTATCTTAGAATAACTGGGCAATCAGTTTCAAATAAATATTATAAAGTTGATAAAAACACTGTTAAACTTAAGATAAGAACTCGTGGAACCGGAACTCATTCATTTATTTTTGATAAAAGTGATTATAAAAGGGTTAAGAATTTTACTTGGTATGTTAATACTGCACATGAGGGCAGGCCACACGCTGTTGCTAAATCAGCAGAGACTAATTTTAAAACACTAAGATTAAGTCGTTTTATTATGGAGATCCCCGAAGGGTCTGGATCTATAATTAGTTTTAAAGATGGTAATACTCTTAATTGTAAGAAAAATAATTTATTAATAGGTGACAGGTCGCTTGTTAGATATGTTAATGAAAAGCCGAATAAAAATAATTCTTTGGGTATTAAGGGTGTTTATTATGATAAAAAGAAAGATAAATATCGGGTAGAATTTAGAATAAATGGTAAACTAAGATATTTTGGCATTTTTAAAGAACTTAGAGAGGCGAAAAGTGTGGCAAAAAATGTAAGGGCTAAAATTATAAGCGGGGATATTAGATGAAGGAAATGAAACCAGAAGATATAACAGTTGGAATTGATTTGTCCTTGTGGCAAACAGCTTATGTTTTTGTTAAAGATCAAGAATTTAAAGATTTTCTTATATCAGTTAATTCAAATAAAGATTTAATATCTGACAATTGCTATCTTATTGATAAGAATTATTATAAAGATAAGCCTTTTTATTTAATTGAGGTAATAAAGAGACATGTAAATGTTTTAGATGATTTAATATCGAGTGGTTTTAGAAATTTTTCTATTGAAGGCCAGAGTTTTCTTAGTAATAATAAGAATTTATGGGTCGATATATATCCGATATTTAGGTATGTCTTAGCTACTAATAATTGTAATTATGTTTTTACTTCCCCTCTTTCAGTTAAGAAATTTCTTTTGGGCAAATGCGAAAAGGGCAAAGGAAATATTTCTTTAGCTTGTTATAAAAAGTATGATCTTGATTTTAGCATATTTGGAGAATATTCTAATAATATATATGATGCCCTTGGTGTCGCTATGTTAGGTGATCTTTTTTTTAAAAAAATGTATAATAGAAGATTACCAGATTTACTTAAATACGAAAATGAATGCTTAGAATCAATGTTTAAAAAGGGGAACAAGACAATTTTTTATGTTTCAAAGAGCAGCTAAAAAGCATAAAACATTTTATGTTTTGTATTGCCATAAATGCACAGATAGTATTATATCCAGACTATCAGACAATAGTATAAATTATTATTTTATTGAAGATTTTAAAAGTCCTATTAGATCTTATATTTTTATCCCAACTTCTCAAGTTTTTGATTTAAAACAAATTAGTAAAATTGATGGTGTTTATTTTTTAACTAGAATAGGAGATGATATTCCGGCTACAATATCGGGTAATGATCTTTTATCTATAGTGAATAAAGACAAGAGAGCAAAAGATTTTATTGGTAAACTTGTTAAAATAAAAACCGGCAGATTAAAGGGTATGTCAGGAAAATGTACTTATTCTAATAAAAATAAGCTTCATGTTTGTATGTATTTGTTTAATGGCAGGATGACTACTGTTAAAAATGTTCCTATTTCAAGTGTGGTAGAATTAAAAGAATGTTATTAGATAATTGTGATAAGGATAAAGTTTTTTATATTATACAAACATTTCTTACTGATAAGGAAAGAAGTCTTATTATTGATTATTATTATGATAATTATACTTCTCTTAGGAAAATAGCTTTTATTTATAATATGAACCATACTACGGTAAAATATAATATTGATAAGATAATTAATAGAATTCAAGATTATCTTGATATTTATGACGAGCTAGAGGATATTTCAAATGATAATTTGTTTTTAATAAATTTAGATTGTTATGATGTTCAGATTTTGTTTTATATGATATTGCTGTATAATAATAAAACTATTAAAAAATTAATGAGAATAGGCTCTGATCATTTAGCTAAAAGAATTAAAAGAATTAAGAATCTTTTAGAGTTGGATTATCCAGTTATATATAATAAACTATTTTGTATGAGGAAGAAATTTATTAAGATGGGAGTTGCTTATATGTCTTTAACAGATTATGATTTTCCACTTTATACAATCAGAGATAAGAGCGGTAAGCTTTATTCTTTAGAAAAAGAAAAAATATTATTATATAGTGATAAAAGAAAAGTCCTTGAGATCATTAGTGCTTCTAATAAAACATTAAAAAAACAAATTTATGATATTTATATGATAGATAGTTTGGCTCATTTTATATCTGTTTTTAATAGGGGTAATGATTCATTTGAAATAGTGAAAGAAAGAGGTGAAAGAATTGTCATTGATAATAAAAATATTGGTGAGCTTTCTCGATTTGATACCTCAAGATAAATTAGAGCATTTTGGATATTATCGATTACAAAAAGATGATATTTTTGTTACTGATTCAAAATATTGTTGTCTTTTCAGGAAGAGCGGCAGTAATAATAACATGATTGAAGAAGTAATTATTAGTGACGATTACGGTGGCGTTGTTTCGTTAACTGTATTCGAAGCACAAAATTTGTTTACTAGATTTTTTAAAGAGATAGAAAGGAAAAGATATAATGTTAGAAAGGTCAATAACTAAAATATTTAAATTTGATTCAGCTCATTATTTGCCTTCCCATGATGGTAAATGCGCTAATTTACACGGCCACACTTATGAACTACATATTACTGTTTGTGGTAAATTATCTGAACATGGTCCAGAAAAAGGTATGATTATGGATTTTGGGCATTTAAAAAATGTGGTTAATAATGAAATTATTTCAAAACTTGACCATAAAAATTTAAATGAACTTTTTGAAAATCCAACCGCAGAAGTTATGTGTGATTGGATATATTGTCAGTTAAATTCTTCTTTTGGACTTAATGATTCTTCGCCTTTTGGTCTTAATTTTTATTTAAAAAAAATAAGACTTTATGAGACACCTACTTCTTATTGCGAGATTGAGTTTAAACCATGTTAAATCGTTAATTTATATAACATTTTATTTTATAATTCTAAAATTTGTTATAAAATATATTTGTTAATAAATTGAGGTAATAATTATGTTTAATTTGCAAAGATTAAAAAATGATTTAAATCATTTAGATTTAAAAGATACAATTAATTGGTCTAAAAGATTTATTGAAAGACGGGATCTTTATAAATCTTGCGAATTATGTAAAAGAGAAGCGTCTTATATTTTCTCCAGAACATCGAAAATATCAAATAATACATATGAACATGTTTTTTGTTTTTCCTGTTTAATGTATTATTTTAAAAATGAAGAATTTAAATTAGTTGGGTGATTATGAGAAAAAGTGGTTATATTCAAACTTACACAGGTGATGGAAAAGGTAAGACAACTGCTGCTTTTGGTATGTTATTAAGAGGTGTTTCTGAAAATTGGAAAATATATGTAGTTCAATTTATGAAGGGGGATCCATTATTTGATTACGGTGAGATTAGGGCTTGTGAGAAGTTTAAAGATGTAAAAATTTATCAATGCAGGATGGATGCAGCTCTTATTATAAAAATGCTTCAAGGTGATGCCGACGCAAAAAAAGAATGTTCTCAAAAAGCTCGTTATGCTTGGTCAAGATGTGTTAATGAAATTTTAAATAATGAATATGACTTAGTTTTAATGGATGAGATTTTGCCGGTTGTTGATAATAATTTGCTTGAAATTTCTGAATTAATTCATTTTTTAAAAAACAAACCGGATTTATTAGAAGTTGTTTTGACTGGAAGAATGAAAAACCCTGAATTAATTAGTAATATCAGGCTTGTTTCGGATTATTGTACAAAAATGGATTGTTTAGAGCATCCATTTCATAAAAAATGTCCAAATTGTGGTCATATTTTTATAGGCGAAAAGGCAAGTTACATAGGGTGCCCTTATTGTCTTATTGAATTAGAGCAGGTTTTTGCTAGAAAAGGAATAGAGTTTTGATTTGTATTTTTAAGAAATCAGATAAAACAAATAGAATAGATGTTGATTTTGGTCTTGGTACTGTTGCTATTAGTTTATTTGATGATGATAAAACTTCTTTGGTACTTCACGTTTGTAAGCGTGTTTCCAAGAACGAAACTGGCAAAACTATAACATCTTTTTATAAAGATTTTCCAGCTTCACATGAAATTTTTTTAAATTTTATGTCCGTTGAATCAATAGATTATTTAATTAAAATGTTAAATATGTTAAAAGAAAGGAAATTAAATGATATCCAAAATAAATGAACATACAGATTTTTTACCAAGAGATTTAAGATTATGTATTGGTAAAGAAAAATTAAGATTTAATAATAAAATTATCGATACGATAGGACCAGATGTTATTAATAATGAGGTTTTGAAGTTATTAATTTCAGAAATTTATGATGATGGTTTAAATATGGGATTTTATATTAAAGATAAATTCAATGAGCTTAAAGGCGAGGGCTTTCAAGAAATGAGAAAAAATGGCTAAGACAACAAATAATATAGATCTTTATAAGTCTAATCGTGATAATTGGCAAACTCCACCATTTATTATTGAATGTTTGTTGAAACATTTTAAAATAAAGCGATTTGATTATGATTTGTGTTGTGATCAATTCAATATCCCTGCAAAACGTTACATAACGAAAAACGGAATATATAGGTTAAAATTGAAGCAAAACAGTGTGATTAAGGTTTCTAATAATGATTATTTTAAATCTAATTTCAGTGGTTTGTGTTATATGAATCCTGTTTTTAAAATTACAGATAAATTTTTAAAAAAGCTGGTAGAAAATAAAAAAGACTGTAATGTTGTAGCTTTATTACCGGTTAGAACCAACTGTGTTTATTGGCATGATCTTGTTTTTAATAAAGCATCGGCTATATTTTTCTTTAAGAGGAAAATTAATTTTTATATAGATAATCATTCTGTTTGTGGTGACGGGAATCCTTCGCCTATATGTTTAGCATTTTATAATTTTAAATATGATAAAATAAAAGATATTTATTTTGAGAAACATGAGCTTGACGGAACTATGATAAAATTGGAGAATTAATGTGTATAAAATTAATGAAATTTTTCAGTCAATACAAGGTGAAGGAAAAAATACCGGGCGTCCTTGTAATTTTATAAGATTTAGTGGATGTAATCTAAACTGTTCTTTTTGCGACACTGATCATTCTGAAAAATTATTGCTTAGTCCTGAAGCAATAAAAAATCATATTGATTTTTTTAAACCAATTGTTTTTACAGGTGGTGAGCCGATTATAGTTGAGAGGCTGGATAAACTTATATCTTATTTAAAAGATTATGGTGGGAAATTATGGCTCGAAACTAATGGTGTATTGGAATTTGATTATCAATTATTTAGATATGTCGCTTTGAGCCCTAAGTTTGTTAATGGTGATTTTTTAGTTAGTGAGTCTGCGTTAAAAAATTGTGACGAAATTAAAATTGTTATCACTGAAGACTTTTTAACAGATGATAATCTTTTTATAAAAACCAGTATAAAACAAAAAATACTGGATCTTTGTACTGGGGCTTATAAATCAGGTTATAAAAATAAAGATATATTTTTACAACCTGATTATAGGAATTTAAGTGTTACAATGAACGCTATTAAAAGTCTCATTATGACTGAAGGTAATGAATTTTGTTTAATGAGACTTGGAACACAATTGCATAAATATATAGGAGTTAGATAATGAATATTAATGATATCTCTAAAATAAAAGACATTATTCATAATGATGTATTTAAATGCTTTGGAGAAAAATATTGCTTTAACGAGGAAGAGATAACTAATACTCCTCTAAGGATTGTTAAAATGTTTATTAATGAATATTTTAGCGGCCTTAAAGACGACCCGGAAGAAATTTTATCTAAAACATTTAAATCTGATTCAAATGATATAGTGATGCAAAGGGATATACCATTTTGTTCAGTCTGCGCTCATCATATGGTTCCGTTTCGTGGCTATGCTCATATAGGTTATATTCCTGATAATAATATTGTTGGTCTTTCAAAACTTGGTCGTCTCGTTGATTGTTTCGCCAGAAGGCCGCAATTGCAGGAAAAGATGACTTATGAAATTGCTGAATCACTTATGCAACATTTAAAACCGTTAGGTTGTATGGTTATAATTAAAGCAGAGCATCTTTGTGTTACAACTAGAGGCGTAAGGAAGCCCGGCAGTGAAACAGTGACATCTGCTGTTCGTGGCATATTTAAAGATAGTAGTGGTGTTAGACAAGAATTTTTGGAGTTACTTAAGCTTTGATTAAATCGTTAGAAACTTTATTTCATTTTCAATGTCAAAAATGCTCTAAATGGTGGAGTATTGGTGATTTCCATATTATATATCAATCTAATATTTATTGCCCATTTTGTAAAGAGGGTTTTTATATCAGTTCTGATTATTTAAAGGAGAATAAGAATGAATCAAGAGATTAATTCGGTTGAGGTTTTTGAAATCGGTGGTGAACCTGAATTTCTTGTGCCTGAACCCGCTAGCGAAACCTCTGTTTCAAAAGAGAAACAGTTCGCTAATCAACTAATTGATAGGAAAACTAAGCTGAATTTAAATGATGAGGCGTATTTGACACCAAAACAAAGACGTGTTCTTAAAAAATCTCTTAAATTGAAAAAATCTAAGAAACTTGGAGATAAGAAAATAAGGATTTAATATATGTGTAATATTTGTGGAGCTTTTAATTTTTCATCTAAAATAACAAAATTTAAATTTGATTTAGTTAGAAATATTTTAAATCAAATAGCTTTAGATGGAAATATTAGGGGTTCTGATTCATTTGGCATTTTTGCCGATATTGATAATGAAAATAAAAATAGTGTTTATAAGGGCGTAGGTCTTTATGATAATGAAATATATAATGAACAGTTTAACAGTGTTGATTTTAGATGTATATTAATTCATAACAGGGCTATACCCACAACTGAAATGGTTTTAGGTCAATATTTTAAAACCCAGCCATTTTTTAGCAATGATAAACAGTGTGTTTGTATTCATAATGGTATTGTTTCTAATGATAAGGATTTGATACAATCATATAATTTAAACCCAGAATGCTCTATAGATTCTGCTGTTATACCAGAGTTTTATTCAAAGTTTTCTAATTTATTTTTTAGTTCTAGTTTGGATGGTAGTTTTGCGCTAGCTATTTATGATTATAAGAAATTAGTTTTATTGAGAAATTATAAACCATTAAGGCTATTACGAAGTGATAAACTTGGTGTTTATATTTTTTCAAGTTATTTTTCTCAATTAACACTTGAAGATCTTATTGATAATTTTGATTTTAAAGAAATAGAATTTCCACCATATACGGGTTATATTATTTCAAAAAATGATAAATATTTAGTCCAAAAAAATATTGAACCTATTAAATCTAATCAAGCTGTTGTTTTGTGTTCTGGCGGTCTTGATTCGGCTGTAACAACTCATATTGCTTGTGAAAAACATGGCGCGCATAATGTTACACTTTTATATTTTGTTTATGATTGTAACTCACAGATACCAGAGATTAGTGCAGTAAAAAATTTGGCAAACTTTTATGGATGTAAATATAAAAAAATCGATATCAATTTAAAACAATATGATTCTTCATCAAATTTATTTGTTAAAAATTCAGTTGAACAAGGTCTGTCCGGCGCCGAGACGCCTCATGAATGGGTAGTTGCTAGAAATACTGTTTTTATCAGTAATGCGGCTGCTTATTGTGATGCAAACAATATAAGTTCTATATATTTAGGATTGAATTTAGAAGAGGCTGGTGTTTATAAAGATAACACCGTAGAGTTTGTAGAACTTTTTAATAAATTATTAAAATTTGGCAGTCAAAGGATGCCGGAAATCTATTGCCCGCTTCAATATTCAGTTAAACATGAAATTGTTTCAGTTGGAATAAAATTAGATGTGCCTTTGCATTTATCTTTTAGTTGTTATGATCCTATTATAACTGAAATGTCTAATACAATATTATGTGAGCCATGCAATAAATGTGGCTCTTGTTATTTAAGAGAAAAAGCATTTGAAATGAATAATATAACCGATCCTTATATTGTTAAAAGCGCTATTGTAGAAAGGAAATAGGTATTATGAAAAGAAAAGAAAAATTATATATAGTAGGTAATTTTTATCATCATAATGATACTATTTTAAAACCTATTTTAAATCAGGCTATTGATAGCGATTATTTTAAAGAAATAGAATGGGTTGATCCAAAAAACTATGGATATATTGACGATGATAGGTCTTACTCTTATTGGTCTGATCCTATATTGACATATAATTTTTGGAACGCTCAAATAAAAGGATTGCTTGGCGTTAATGGAGAGAAACTTGTTGATAATTCTTCTATTTTATTATTAGAGTTTTGGAATCCTTTAATTGAAATAGTCAGATATTTTATTGACGCTAAAGGTTTGAAGGATATTATATTCTCTGCAATTATGCATAGTAGTTGTAATATACCACTTGATCATGGTCAATACCTCCAAAATTGGGGTTATTTTAGTGAAGCTAGTTGGCAAAAATGTTTAGATAAAATATTTGTTACCGATTCGCAATCTTATAAATATTGTGAGTTCAATAATGCTATTGTTTCTTATTTACCATATGATAGCGACTGGACCCCTTGTGATAAAAAAAATCAGGTTGTTGCTTGTATTTCTAATGACAAGAGAAGTAGTTATATGTTTTTTAGATTTAAAGAATTTGTTGAAAGAACAGATCCTGATTTAAAATTTATTATTGCTTCTCCAAAAACTCATAATAATTATTTCATTGAATTGCCAGATGGTGTTGAGAGATTATATTTAGACAGGAAAGAATATAATAAATTATTAGCTGAATCTAAATATTATTTTTGCTGGACTCATTTTGATAATTTTTGTCATGCAACGCTTGAGGCGTTTTTTAATAGGTGCTCTATGATTTTAAATCCTTATCCTTATCATAATGAAATATATCCTTATAGATATATTTATTCTAATATAGAAGAGGATTGGTGTAATGCTATTGGCTCATCTGGTCCGCTTCCTGAAGAAATTGAATCTGTCAAACGTTTATTAGGAAAACCAGAAAAACTTATAGTTGATAATTTATATTACTCAGATTTAATCAGGAATTATTCGTAATTAAGTACTTAGATTAAAAGGAGGCTTTATGAGGAAAGTGTATGTTTTGGGTAATCTTGGACTACATGGATCAACAATAGTTGATAAAATTACTTCTTATTTATCAACTGCCGTTCAGACTGAGGTGAGGTATAGTTGTGAATTTACTGGTGATACTAAACCTTGGAAGCTTCAATCTTTAGATCCAAATATTATTCTAAATTTTCAACATGTTTTAGAGCTTGATTTTTTTAATTCGCCAAGCACTATATTTTTTCCTGAGTTTTGGAATCCTTTAATTGAAACAGCAAGGATTTATGTTAATAATTACAAAAAAGATGTAAAATTAGTTGCTTTACACCATGGCTCAAGTCATGTTAATGGTGATCTTATGGCGACTAGTGTTGGAGAAGATTTATCAAGACATATGGAGTATTCTTGGTTAGCTTGTTTAGATTATTTATTAGTTGGCTCTCGATATGCAAAAGATTGTATTGTTAAAATTCATCCTGAGTTTGAAAGTAAAATTATAGTTACTTATTTACCCTTTGATCCGCCAAAATTTATTGAGCGCAAAGAATATGCAGAAATAATTAAACCCAGTGGAAAAATATTGTTTCCTCACAGATTGTCGCAAGATAAGAATTGGGAAAGTGTTTATAATTTTATAAAATATGTTTTGAAACGTAAGGATCTTTATTTTACCACTGATGATTTTATTGTTTGTACTCCGATTGAGCCGCGCTATGCAATAAGGGAGATGTTTTCAAAACTTGGTGTTAGTATTAAGGCTTATAGCAGGAAACAATTTCATAATCAAATGTATTCTTGTCGTTATGTTTATAGTGATGCGTTGCAAGAAACATTTGGTTATTCTGTTTTAGAAGCATTTTTTAGCGGATGTATACCGGTTTTAAGTCAACACCCGTTGTATCAAGAATTTTTCGGTTATGATATGTTATTTGAACCTGATAATCATTGTGATATTATTGAAAAAATGAAAAATTTAACTTATCCTTATATTATTAGAGATAGGTTGTTTAAACTTTTTGATTCAGCAGAGGAAAACATTGCTAAAATTTTGGTGTGATTTATGAGAATTTATTTTAGTAGCGGGGTTATAGAGCGCCACACTTATGCTTTAAAAAAATGCAAAGTTAAAAATGGTCTTTTTAGTTATTTATTTATATTAAAAAGACCAGAATGCTTTAGTGAAACTGATTTTAAAAGCGTTATGGTTGATTCGGGCGCATATACATTTCTTGCTAATCCTAAAGAGATGGAGAAAAAATTTAAAACTAGGAATTCAAAAAGAGCATTATATAAATTTGTTGAAGAATATGTTCAATGGCTCTATGATAATACAGATAAATATGAATATGCTGTTGAGGTTGATTTATATGATGCTTTTGGTGAAGATTTTATTTTTAGACTACATGAGGAATTTTTTAAACCATTTCAGAGGGATACAGGTAAAGAAGTTATTTTCGTTATGCAGGAAAGGGGTTTATCAGATTGGAATAAGCTCATTAAAGACCCTGAGATCAAATTTCTTGGTATTGGTAGTACCAATTCTTTATCGGTAAAAAATTATGTTTATTGGGTTTCAAAATGTATAAAATATAATAAAAAAGTTCATGGGTTTGCTATTACTAATTTAAAATATTTGTTAAGAATTCCTTTTTATAGTGTTGATTCTACAACTTGGATGTCAAGTGATAAATATGGTGAACATTTCTTTTTTGATAAAAAAAACATGAAAATAAGAAGAATTTATTCTAGGAAGCCTGAATTACTTATTAAATATTACCCTCAAATGGCTGAAGATTATTCATTGCAGGAGTTAAAAGTAAAATATAAAAATGATGCCAGACTTTGTTTTGCTATTAAACAATTTCAAGAGGTTGAAGACTTTTGTACTGATATGTGGAAAAGAAAAGGTATTGATTATGACTGATGCTATTTTAAACATTATAAAAGAAAAGGTGACAGTTAAAATATATGAATTTATTAAATTTAAAAAATTAGATAAGAAACAACATAAATTTTATGAAGCAACTAGTGAATTTATTAGTTCATTATCTGATCTTAATAACGAGTATAAATATAATATTTATTTAGATTTGACATTTCAAAAAGTTGAAAAATTAAAAAATGGCATCCTTTTAGTTCATATTGATACCGATGATCCATATTTAATAAAATATTTAGAAGGCTTTGAGATAAATATTTAGTATTGACTATTATATTATTAATAAGTTAAAATCTTTTTTGGAGGTAATTTTTTTTGGAAAAACCTATTAAGCTTTCGGATCGATTATTTATGGGCGTTATTGCGGTTAGTAATATACGGCCAAATAATTGGAATATAAATGTTCAAACCGAAAATACTTTTAATAAATTAAAGCTTAGTGTTGATAAGCATGAAATGAATCAGACTTTAACCTTATTAAAAGATTATGATGAGGAAACTGATACTGAATATATTATCTTAAATGGTGAACACAGATGGAAGGCAGCTAAGGATTTAGGTCTTGAACGTGTTCCTGCTGTTTTTTATGTCGACATGACGCCTGAAGAGGCTATTCAAATAACTTTAAAATCTAATGAACTTAATGGTGATCCTGATATATATAAGTTACCTGAACGTTTGGAGCAAACAGGTTTAACTACGCAACAAATATTAGAAGAGTTTGAATGGACTAAATCAGAGTTAGAAAATATATTTAGTATTTCTGATACTATAAATGATGAAGAATTTGTTATGCCTGAAACTGAAATGTCAGATGAGGAAGAAGAGCTTTTAGATGCTGAAAACAGATCAAAAGTAAGATTATCTTTTATGCTTGATCAGAAACAGTTTAATGAATTTTATGATTTAAAAAGAAAACTTGAATGCCTGACTGATGATGATGCTTTTATTAGAATTTGTATGATATGCAAGCAAACTTTGAATAAAAATAAGAACAAAGTTAAAATAAAAGATGATATCGAATCCAATAATGAATCTCGCAGGAGAAAAATAATTGAATAAAAAAATAGAATCTATTTCTATAAAGAATATTAAACCTAATAATTGGAATCCTAATGGTTTTAGTGAATCTAGATTTAAAAAATTAATTAAAAGTATTGAAAAAGATGGCTTAATTAATCCGATTGTTGTTTATGATAATGATAAACAATTTGTTATTGTTGACGGAGAACATCGTTTTAAAGCTTTTAAAGCTTTAAATAAGAAAAAGATTGATTGTTATGCCTTGGGCAAATTAGAGACACATGAAGCCCAAAGGCTTAATTATGTTTTGAATAAATTAAAAGGTGATACAGAAAATGAAGAAAAAGATTTTGAAATTATAACTAATCTTTTAGATAATTATGAATTAGAAGAGTTACTTAAAACCCTTCCTTATTCTGAGATTGAATTACAACAATATTTAGATGAGAAATTTGAAGATTTTGATGAAGAATCTGTTGCTAATGAATTAGATTCTGAGCCAGATGAACCAAATATAAATATGGATAAAGTTGAAGATAAAAAGAATATTGTTAAGTTTTCAATTTCAGATGATGATTATACTGACTTTTGGCTTCAAATAGTTACATTGTTTGATTCTGATGTTTCTAAAGATTCTATTTTTGTTGAAATATGTCGATCATATTTAGAGGTTATTGACGAAGGTTAATAAGCTTCCTTGAATATCTTTTACTCTGCAATACACTTGAAAAATATCAAGTGTATTTTTTTTAATAATACTGAGATTTATAATATAATTAATATATGTATTACGAAATAGGAGTGATTTATGAGTAAAGGTAAGCAAATACAAACTTTAGAACTGGTTGAAAAAGAATCATATTGTAAAAAAAATGTAAGGCTTAATCAGCTTGCTGATGCCTTGTATGAAGATAAGAAAAGAAAAGTTGATTTCATATCAACTATAAACAAAAATAACCTTGTTGTAAAACAAGATCATTTAGGTGTTTGGAATGATGATAAAGGCCATTTTGAAGATTTAAAAATGACCCAGACTGGTTTGCGTGGGTTATGTCAAAATTTAGATATACCTTATAGATTTTTAGAGGATGTTCCGCCTGATTTAGCTAGTGATATTATTAAATTCAGAGCCGACCAATATGAGGGTAAACGCCTGCTTTTTAGAACTGATGAAGTCGTAGTTTTAAATTCAGTTCATTCTAGGAACTACGTTGTTTACGATAATCATGATTTAATAGATGATAGTTTTGATAAACTCAAGAAAATAAATAAAAAGATCCATAATATAAATGTTACCCCTGAGAGACTTTATTTAAAAATGTTACTTGGTTCAGAAGATGATAATGAAGAACTAAGATCAGGCTTGGTTTTGAGTAACAGTGAAATAGGGATGGGAAGCATACAGGTTTTACCTTTTATATTTAGGCTTCCTTGCACAAATGATGCTACGTTTCATCAGAATATTTTTAAGAAGAAACATTTTGGATCCAATAGTAGGTCAGATATATTAGATAATATAAGTAATGTTATTGATAGTGCTTTAGAAAAATCAGAAAAAGAGAAACAATTTCTTTATGAATTAAGAAGGAAACAAATAAAATTCCCTATTAATTTTATTGATAATTTAAATGCGTCTTTATTAAACATACCAAAACATCAATCAATTGATATCAAAGATGCATTCAGAATTGAGCCTGAGAATAATTTATTTGGTGTTTTTAATGCGTATACTCGCTACGCTCAACAATTACCAGTTGATAAAAGAATTAAAATGGAGCAAATAGCGACAAAAATATCAAAACTAAGAAATACAAAGGTATTTGATTATGAAGAAATTTATTGATTTAAAGGAGCAATTTTATAAGAAAACATTCGCTGATAATAAAATGATGGTGGCGTATAATAATAAAGCCACCATCATTACTGATAATTTTGAATATGAAAAGATAAAAGACGTTACTCATGACAAATATTCGACTGATTTAGTTTGCTATACGCCTATTACTTGCATGATTAACAAAGATAAGTTTGTTTCAGCTTTAGAGTTTTTGTCTAATATTGTAAGAAAATATAGAAATACAGACGATAAAATTTTTTCTAACATTTATTTTTTAACAGATAGAGATGGATTAACTATACTTTGTTTTACAGAGGATAAAATTTATCATTATTATTTCAGATGCAAGATATATAATAATAAAAGTTATTGTATATCTTTTAAAGATTCTAGGCTACTAATTAAATATATTAATAAATATTTAAAATCTTGTAAAACTTTAAATTTATGGTGTTCTAGTGAATATGTTAGTATATCTAATAATAATTTTGGTAAATGTTTACAAGATGCCGATATTATGTTTCATTTTAAGAAAAATAGTTATTCTTATATTATTGATAATAATTTAAAGTATTTTAAAAGATATAATAATATAGAATTTTATACCAATAGATATAATTTAATTAATATTTTAGAATCTTTTAATTGTAAGCCTTCGGTTTTATTTGTTAATCCTTATTCTAAAAAAATAGTATTTTATAAGATAAATGCCTCCCTTGAACTTTTAGGTTATTCTGATATTAAAATTTTTAGAAGATTACCTATAGATAATAATTATAAAATATTATATGTTTATAATTTATCATATCTTTTAGAATCGTTATATACATTTGAAAATAAAGATATTATGATATCGTATAATTTTAATTCTTCTTTTACCCCTATAAACTTGATTGATAATCATATATGTTCTATAATGCCTATGAAGCTTGGACTAGATCAGTTGGATAAATTTTCTAGTAAGTTTTTTAGTAGATATTATAAAACAGGGTAATTTAATGACTTCAGGTAAAAGAAAACTTCATGAAACTGAGAAGATTAAAAATCTAGTATTTAGAGAATATGCGACTACAAGTAAAACTATAACTCAGATAGCTAGAGAATTTAAGGTTCCCAAGCATTTATTGTATTCTTGGAAAAGAAAGAATCAACCTGATGACTGGGAAGCCTCTAGGCTCGCGAAAAAGGGCAAATTACCTTCCCTTGATGATGTTCAGCTTTCTGATAGCGAAATGCTTCGTGTACGCAATGTCGATAGGCTTTTGAGACTTAGTGATAGAAATTATTCTAATTTTGTTCTTATTTTTAATCATTTAAATGAAAAATTAACTAATTATTATAAAAATGACAAGTTTAAAAATTTTACAATTAAAGATTATGATAACTTTTTTAAACTTGTTAATCTCATTAATAATATATTAGATAAACTTTATGCTGTTTCAATGCCAGATCCAAAAGGCTATATGCTTGTTAACGATGTAGAGTTTATGATTGGTATGTTTTTTAAGCATGTTTTAAATCTTATAACTAATCATCCAGAATTACCTCCTGATATTAAAGTTGATTTGGTCAAATCTATTACTAATTATGCTGATTCTCAGAAAGATAATCTTAATAGAAGAAAAGATCTTAATATACTGACAATTGAGCAGGGGCGAGAGTTGATTCTAAAACAAGCTCAGGAACATAAGATGAAAAAAGATCAGGAAAGAAAATTAATTGAAGATAAAATAAAGAAGCATTTTGAAGAAAAAGAAACCGGCCGGAGACATAAAGTTGACTAATAAGCTTTTTGAATATGATAAATATTATGAAAAAGATCCTAATAATTATGACGGTATTAATTTTAGCAGCATGTTGGGTGGTGAATCACTTGATGTTGACGAGTATTCAAAGATTTGTTTAAATGAAATTAGGAAGCAAAAGGATAAAATTAAAAAACCAAAAAAAGCTACAGAATTTGAATATCAACCAGTTGACATTCAACAATTTATAGAAGATAAAAACTATTTAAATTTAAATAAAGAGATCAGGCCTTGTATAAAAAAAGATTTATTAACCTTATTCGATGGAAAACCATTTGATTGGCCATATGATGAGGCTATATTTTACGAAGCCATTGGAACGGGTAAATCTTGGCGTGCTGCTATAACCAGTATATTTTATGCTTATAATTTATTATGTCTATATTCCCCCTGTGCTCGCTTTGGCTTATCAGAAGGCACTAATATACTAATAATTAATAGCTCTATTAATGCTGATAACGCTAAAAGGGTTATTTTTAATGAAATAGTCGAGAAGATAAAAAGATGTAAATGGTTTAGGGATCATTATTTACCTGATGAGGCCAGTAGGGGTGTAATTAAATTTGATTCAACACCTCACATGAAGCGATATGATATGGGTAGGATATATAAAAACCTGCTTATATTTTCAGGAACTTCACTATCAACAACTATTGCTGGATATGCTTTAATTTGTGGTACCATTGATGAAGCAACATTATATCCTGTTAATCAATATAAAGATCCGGCTGAAGATTTAAGGCGACACATGCGTACTCGTATCAAATCTCGCTTTGGGCCTCATGGTCTTTTGGTTATGTGTGGGTCACCTCAATATACTGATGATTTCCTTGATCGTAAAATTAAAGAATTAAAAAATAGAAAGAAAGTCCTAATAATTAAAGACAGGTCCATATGGGAAGCAGTTCCGCCAAAACATGATAATGTTTTTTGGTTTGATACTGAAACATATGCTATATATGAAGATAAAAATTTAATTAAATTAACACCTGATAATATCTTGCCAAAAAAAATAATTGAAATACCAACTGATTATTATGATGATTTTAAAGATTCACCAACTACAGCCAAAAAAGATTTAGCCGGCATAGGGTTGTCTTCTAGTGAGCCTATTTTTGGGCTTAATACATATAAAATACTTGAAAACTGTAATAGAGATAGAACTAATCCTGTTAACGAAGATAATACAAACGCTGATGCTAGTTGTATCTTCCATCCAGATTTAACTTGGCTTAATAGTGAAGGCGAATGTATTGATGAGTTTTCTTATTTTACAATTCACTGTGATCTTGGTATAGTTGGTGACGCAGCGTCAATGGCTATGTCGCATTTGCTTGGACTTGATATTAATGGGAATCCAATTGCCAAAATTGATTTTATTTATAGATTTGAGCCTTCTATTAGAAATAAATTTACAATATCTTTATTTAGGAAAATGATATATTATTTGTCTTCCAGAGGGTTTCCTATAGTTTTAGTTACTTATGATGGGTTCCAATCGGAAGATAGTATTCAAATTTTAAAACAAAAAGGCTTTAATGCACAAAGGCATTCGGTTGATAAAGATATTACAGGTTATTCTTTATTAGTTGACTATATACTGGAAAATAGATTAGACTATCCTTATCATTATCATTTTATTACCGAATGTGAAAGATTAGAGTTAAATGCTAAAACCAGAAAAGTTGATCATCCGGAAAAGGGCTCTAAAGATTGCGCCGATGCTGTTGCTGGCTCTTTGAGGAATTTAAAGGTTATTTTAGATGATGTAGGCGAGGATTATTTTTATGACGATTAATCAAGAATTAGATTATGATAATGTATCTGAACTAGAAATTGTTACTATTGAGCCTGTTAGTGCTTTTAATAGCTTATTTGATGAATGCGTTAAGCAAATTGATGAAGTCTCAACTAATAAAGCTTTGGAAAAATCTAAACAAATAAAAGATGAATTTTGTGGCTTAATGCATGACATTATTGAACCTTTTTACGATATGAGCCATTTAATCACTATGGCTACTAAAAATACTCGCTTAATGAGATTGATTAAAGTTAAATCACGTAATATTGCTGGCCTTGGTTATAATATCGTTTCTAAAAAAACAAAAGATCAGTTAAAATTAGCTGAAGAACGTGGTGAGATTAATTTAGAAAAAGAATTAATTAAAATTGAAGAAGAGAAGAAAATTGCAGAAGAATTTTTTGATAATTGTAATGATGAGCTCCCAATCACTAGTATTCTTTATAGAACTAGAATCTCAAGAGAGCAGTGTGGTAATGCATTTTTAGAGATAACAAGAGATTTAGAAGGTAATTTAGCTTCGCTTTATTTTGTTAACCCAAGTACAATTAGAATAAGAGTAGATCCTGAAACCGGTGAACAAATTGGTTTTATTCAAAAGAAAAATGGCAAAATTAGATATTTTAAAAAGTTTGGCGACACTGATATCTGGGACGCTGTTAATGGAAAGAATATTAGTGAAGAAAAAAGAGAAAAAGAAAAAAGCAGGCAGCCTAATGAAGATTTAATAGATGATGCCGATAACTATCCCTTTTTTAACGACAATACAAAAGATCAATACAGAGAAGAAGATTTAGATCAAGGCGAATTTGATATTGGATTTGATAGGCGCGCTAGTGAAATGATTCATTTTGCTGAATTTAGTTTGGAAGATGATTTTTATGGTGTCCCTGTATGGGTGTCATCTGTTAAAGCTGTGTTAGGTAATTGGAATGCATCTACAAGGAATTTAGCGTTTTTTGAAAACGATGGGACGCCAAGAAATTTAATTGTGATTTCTGGTGGTCGTGTTTCTGATTCAACAAAAACTGAATTACAAGAATTTATTAATTCTAAAGGTAAAAATCCCAGAAATGCTCATAGAAGTTGTATTATTCAATTAAAGAAAATTTATGACGCCGGGTCAGTACCTGAAGTTAAATTTATCCCTATAACAGTTGGTAAAGATGAAGATTATACACATTCTAAATATATTTATAACAATAATGAAGAAATAAGGGAATCTTTTGGTTTTGCTAAGGTTTTTCTTGGGACCTCAGATGATGTTAACAGAGCTACAGCCTTAATAACGCGTCAAGTTACAAATCAGCAGGAAATTGAACCAGAGGCAAAAGAAGATGAGTTTGTTATAAATAAAAAACTTATAGAAAAAGGGCTTGGTTTAACAAGAGTTAAATTTCAACTTAAAAGACCTGATGTCTCTGATGACCTTGATACCGCTTTGACTTATGGGAATCTTTCTAATATTGGTGCGGTAACACCTAATGAGATAAGACAAGAATTTGGTTATGAAGAGTATCCAGAATCAGAATCTTGGGCCAATGTTCCGTTCCCTATAACGTTAAAATCTATTGTTTCAGGTAATAGAACCAGTGGCAAAACTAATGTCAGTAGCGGAACTAATACTGGCGAAAGAGAGCAGGATATAGAGAACGATTCTGTAGATGAAAAACCTGAAGGTAGGTCGACTAATTCTTTGTCAGATCAAATTTTTATTAATAAAGTAGATGCTGAATTACAAAGGCGGCAAGAGAAAAAAATATATAAAGAGTTCTTTTAATCTGTTATTGTTTAATTTAATTTATGTTAAAAACCTTATTATTAATAAGGTTTTTGTTTTATAACACTGATTAATGTTATATAATTAATGTACGATTATACAAATAGTTTGAGGTTATATGGAAATAAAATGTATTAAAGATCAATTAGATTTTTATTCTGATTCTTATTATAATAAGTCAATCAGTGTTGTGTCTGACGCTGATTTCGACATGATCAAAAGTTTATATGAAGAATTATCAGGAGAACCTTATAATCAAGTTGGTTATAGGCCAATTAGTAATGAATTAAAAAAGGTTTCCAGAGATATTCCAATGCTGTCATTGGACAAGATAAAATCAGAGATAGAAGTAAAGAAATGGTTTAAGAATAAATTTAAAAATGAAATTTATTTAATGCCAAAATTAGATGGTGTCTCACTTGAACTAAAATATTTATATGGTGTCTTGGTGCAGGGCGTTACGCGCGGCAACGGTTTGGTTGGCGAAGATGTCACGCATAACGCTTTAAGAATTAAAAGTATTCCTAATTTTTGTAAACGTTTTAGTAAATATTCAACTATTTTTATAAGAGGCGAAGTTTTAATAAATAAAGAAAATTTTGCTAAAATAAAATCTAAATCTGATGAATTTGTTTCAGCTAGAAATCTTGCATCTGGGACCTTAAGATTAAAAGATAGTTCAAAAATTGATGAAAGGTATCCAGAATTTATTGCTTATGAAGTTTTTCAAACTAATAGATATAATTATAATTTTGAAAAACAATTGCTTCTGTTACAAAGAGCCGGATTTAATGTTATTGATAATAATATGGTGTTTATTAGTGATGACAGGGATTGCGAGAATTTAATTAATAATCTTTTATCTTTTAAAGATTTATCAAATAAATATGAGATTGATGGTGCTGTTATAAGACTGAATAATAAAAAGGTTTGCAGGAATTTAGGAGAAAATGATTATTCTCCAAAATGGTCTTTTGCTTATAAATTTGCAAATCAAAAAGCAAAAACATGTATTAAAGATATAAAATGGCAGGTTTCACATACAGGAAGAATTAATCCTGTAGCTATTTTGAAACCAGTTGAAGTTTCTGGTGTTTTAATCAAACAAGCTTCATTGCATAATCTTGATTATATAAAGAATTTAAATTTAAAGAAAAACTGCACTGTTATTATAGAAAGAGCAAATGATGTTATACCTTATATATGTAAGGCTTTAAAAAATGGTGAAGGCGAATTTGAAATACCCAAAAAATGTCCTTCATGTAATTCTTTTTTAGAAATTGGTGAAAATAAGCAATTTTTATATTGTAAAAATAAAAAATGTATTTCAATCTTAGAGCAAAAAATATTATTATTTTTTAATATACTTGATGTTAAAGGTGTTGGCGCTATAGCTGCTAAAAATATTGCAGAAGATTTATCTTTTAATGATTTAAATGAATTATCACTTTTATCTAAAGATGTTGATTATTTTATTAATATAGTGAAATCAAAAAAGAATGGTGTAAAAATATATAATAATTTACAAAATGTGTTAGAATCATTAAATGATTATCAAGCATTAGCTTTATTAGGTATACCGGGGATATCAGTAGTTTTAGCAAAAATAATTTTAAAACATTTTGAATTCAATAAACTGATAGAATGCAGTGTTGATGATTTTAATAGTATTAATGGTATTGGTGATAAACTAAGTTCAGATTTATTTAATAGTTTAAAGGATGAATATATCTTAGAAAGATTTAGTGTTCTTTCATTATATATAAGAAATAATATTTCTAAAAAGAAAGTTTTAGGAACTAATTTTAATGGTAAGAAATTTTGTATCACAGGCACATTACCGGTTAAAAGGAAAGATTTAATAAAAACAATAGAAGATCACAATGGTCAATATACAAATACAGTTTCTGGTCAAACGGATTTTTTAATTACAGCTCGTTTGATTGGTAATAAAATTGAATCAGCTCAAAGACTTGGTGTAAAATGTATAACTTATGAAGAATTTTTAGAACTTATTAGTTAAGAGGAAATATTTATGACTACTAATTTTAAAGAAAAATTTTGTATTTTTTTGTCAAATAATAAAGACATTATTAAGGAAATGTGTGAATATAAACTGTTTTGCGAAGGTAGTATTATTTTGACTTTATTAGATGAAATAAAAATTGAATACTATAATGATAATGTATTCATTACCTTAGTTAAAAACGCTTCTAATCCAGTGTATATTGATAAAAATTTGGTTCCTTTTGTTTTAGAGCTTTTTAGTGGTTATTTTGTTCACGAAATAATATTATCCACGAACCTGACAGATTTTTGTAAAGTTGTTGAATTTTTAGAAAATCAGTATAATTTTTCTGATGATTTGCAAAAATCTATAATTTTACTTGATATGATATGTAAAATGTTTAATATTATGCCAGAGGATTTTACCAAATTTTCAAAATATATGGAAACCTCTAATTCTTTAGGAGAAAAAATTAATCCAAATGAAGAATTGATTCATAAAACTTTATACGGAACTAAAGATAAAATTTTAGTTCATAAAATTCAGTGTAAAGATAAAGATGAGTTTTCAGAAAAATTATTTAGTTTTATGTCAAAAATTTGTCATGATATTATAAAACAGACAGATGGATTAAATAGTGAAGAAAATGAAGAATAATATTAGTCCTGAGAGAATTAAAATAATTAAGAATTTACTTAAAACATTGCTTAAAGAATGTAAAACCAGAAAAGGTAATGTTAGAGCTATTGCTGAAAAAAATAACGGAATGATTCATTACGAGACTTGTAAAGAATTGCTTATTTGGGACGAAAAGAAATTAACTTTTATTTTAGATTTAATTGAAAATAAAAAGATTAGCCCCAAAGATAGCGCAGAACAAATGACACTTGAAGAAAAAATTGAAATTCTTAAAAAAGAAAGAAGAGAAAAATGCTAGCTGTTGTTAAAATGAAAAATTCTAGTCAATTAAATAATATTCATATTCTCAGTGGCAATTATGAGGATGAAGAAGATTATTATTTAAAGACTAAAAATACAAGTGTTTTTGAATTATTAGGACTTTTTGATCCTATTAGAAATAAATATTTTCCTATTTTTAATTATTCTAGTACTAAGATTTCTGTCAGATCACTAAGCACTATCCAAAGTCAGCGTGAGGACATATATTAAGGTTTTGCTTAGTATTTTAAAGAATCATAAAGTATTAAAACAAACTTATTTCATTATACCTGTATAATATGTATAATGTATAATACATATTTGTTTAAGGAGAAAAGTTATGATTAGCATAAAATTAAAAGAAACAGCAAAAAATAAAAAGGGTTGGAGTTTATATAAACTTGCTAAAAAATTAAACATGCCCAATCAAACAATCTATGGCTGGAGTAACGGTAGGACCCAGCCGTCTTATGAAAATATAAACCTGCTTTGCTCGACTCTAAATTGTCAAGTTAACGATTTATTTGAATTTGTTGCCGAAAAAGAGGTTTGAGAATGAAAACATTTACTTATAAAAAGCTGATGTCTTGGGACCCGTGCTATGACCCGGTTGAAATTGGCATGCCAGAGAATTGGCAAGGCACTATCTTTGAATGGATTGATGAATTCAGGGGTAAAGTTAAAAACCCGACAGATGTACTCTGGGTGGTTTTGCGGAATGATTTTATGACAGACCAGAAATTAAGACTATATGCTTGCTGGTGCGCCGAAGAAGCCTTGAAGTTGATAGATAATCCAGACCGCCGAAGTATCCAAACAATCGAAATGGCTAAAAAATATGCAGTTGGCGAGGCTACAGCTAAAGAGTTAATTACTGTTAATGCCGACGCTTGGATTACGGCTCTTGATGCGGCTTGGCTTGCAGCTTGTGATCAGGCTTGGTTTGCAGCTCGTGCAGCAACTAGTGAAAAACAGATAGATAAGTTAATAGAATTTTTACAAAAAGAAAACTTGTACATGTAGATCTTGTTGATTGATGTTTAGTTATACTTTTAAAAATGTCATAATAATAATGAATTGTTATGCATTTTTATTTGGAGTTAGTAGTCTATGGAAATATGTTTAGGTTTAATTGTTTTGATATTTTTTATGGTAGGAATTGTAGCGGCTATTTTATTTATTATAGCTGTTATAATTGGTATTCTATCAAGAGCAGGAGCGAAGAAAAAATAAATGGATAAAGAAGAAGATAAAATCCCGTTCATAATTTCTAACACTATTGTATTAAGTATTACACTGTTTTTTGTTATTTTTCCAGAAAGAATTTTGGGCATCGAATTAGCCTCTCACTGGTTTATTACTGCGCTCAGAATATATATAACAATTGGTATTGGTATGTATATTTATTCTTTAATTAAAATTTCAGAAGATACTTAATTTTTCTTAATAAATTATTGACGTAAAAATAAGTTTAAGCAATACTATATATTGGCTGTTAGATATGCCTCTGGGCAAATGACGATTCGGCCGATAGTTAGAAATAAAGTATTTATACTTGATCTGACTGTTGTTTAGCACTAAGTTATCGGACAGCCACCCCGAAAACCTCCATTATTAACAAATGGGGGTTTTCTGTATTAGTGCTTTTGTTCATTTTATGTCTCCAGATTAGCGTCAAAACAGTATTTTGACGTTTTATTATGCTTTGAAATTTGTTATAATCAATATATGAAACAAAAACAAGGAGCAAAAATGAGTTCAACTGAAGACAATAAATGTAAAATGTGCGGAAGAACTGTTCATATCGATGAATATGAGCATAATGTATCTGAAATCCGTGAATGGATTGAAGATAAAATTTGCAAAGATTGTCTTAAAAAATATAGTAGTTAAATAGGAAGGAGATTTGATATGGATAATGAAGCACTGACTTTAAAACAAACTATTGAGATTAGAATTAGAGAACGTGAAAGAGCAAAGATTGTCTTAAAAAATAAATCATCTTTGTTTTTAAAAATAAGAAACAAAATAGACGATTTTTTAGAGAAAAAAGACAGAGAGACAAAAGAAAAAATTAAAGAGCTAGAGGAAAGAATTAAGGAGCTAGAGGAAATAAAAGAGAAAATATGATTGAATTTCTGAAATTAAAAGATGATAATTTTATTATTTATTATCTACCGAACTTCTCTAAATTAGATGTTTTAGAGAAGTTCGATAAAGACCATATTGTTTATAGAATAAATACCAAATTGCAAGATCAAATTTGGTATTTTAAAAAGACTATACCAATTGATATTCAAAAATATTGTTATATTATCTGGATTGAAAAAACAGCCCTTGTATACAGGGTTGTTATTTTATTTAAGAAAAATTCAAAAATGCTTATTTTAGCAAAAGGATCATTATGCAGTAATACAATAAAAAATAGTATAAAATTAAATGTTATTTATAGCAATCTAAGGGAAACAGTACATTTAGTTAAAACGGAAAGGAGCAAAAATGGTTGACGTATATTGCTGTAATTGTCAAGAGCCTTGGGAAGTCTTGGGATTATTAGACGATGATGGACTCACAGAGGCGCATAAAGATCATGATTTTAGTAAAGGTAGCGTGGTTAAATTTGGATTTGATGAAGAGTTTGTTGCCGATTTTTATATAAGCAACACTGAAATAGAGCATTTTTTACTTTTAAAATGCGCCTGTTGTAAAGTTCCGCCAAAATGCCCGGTGTGCAAAGGGTATTTAGAGCTAAGCGATTATAACGAGGCAAAAAATTGTTATAAATGTTCTAATTGTAAACATATTGTTGAATTAGATAATACTATTTATAATCCAAAACGTTGTGAATCGTGTGGGGAAGCAATACCTTATTATAAAGATACCTGTGAGTTTTGTGGATAGAAATATGCGACTTATTTATTTGGTAAAAAACATTAAAAATAAGAATTTAGAAATCAGTAAATCTGAGCAAATGAAATCTTCTGGTTATAAGTATATTTTAATTCATAAAGAAAATGCTGTTGATAATATTTACACCAGATCAATAAATGAAATTAGTGAAAGATTAATTTATTATGGTGACTTTGGTTCTTTTACTTGTGTTACAATTGACAGATATATAGAAGAATTGAAAAAACTCTTGCATCCAGAAAATTGAAATTATTAAGGATTTAGTATGAAATTAAAAAATATCTTTTGTCTTGGTATTGAATTTTTAACCCTTCCACAATATAGGCGCGAAGGCGCTGTTATATCAATTGTTAATCCTGATTCCAAAAGATGTGATTATGACAAAGATTTAAATGAAATTCCTATAGATTATTCTATTTATAATAGAAAATTATTTATTGAATTTATAGAGTTTGACTATGAGCACATAGAGATATTAAAAGAAAGAAATGAATTAGATAAATATAAAATATTCAGTGAAGAATTGGCTTTAGAAATAATTGATTTTGTAGATTCAATTAAGTTAAATACAGAAAATTTAACTGTTCATTGTGAAGCTGGTATTTGCAGGTTGCCTGCTATTGGTCATTCTATAAGTGAATTATTTAAGATTTCAAATTGTTATTCACATGTTATGCCGGATCATAGATTTATTAAAGATACAATGGAAAAAATTTACTATAATAGATTTAAATAAAGTTTCTATAGATTATTCTATTTATAATATTTAAGTATGTTTAAGATCAAATGAAACTTATATCATTGTACTTATATATTTGATATTATATAAATATGTTAAACAAAAAGGAGGTAAATTGATACTGGAATTAAATAATAAATCAAAAAGAGATGAGGAAGGCAGGGTTAAAGAATTTGATGAATTGGTTTCGTCTTATAGAGAGATGGATCTATCATGGCCTCTTTGGCCATTACCCGGAGAGGATATATATGATACTCTTTGGTTTGAATTTAAAGAAGTCAAAGAAAAGCTTATATTGAAAAAAGTCAGAGCACATTTACACACAAAAGCTTTTAGAGAGCTTTTGTGTGCTTTGGGCAAAAATGTAAAAGATATAAAATATGAAAGAAATGAGCTGGGCGGCTCATATGTTATATGTAAACTAGAATCCTTTTCAAAAGGTAACAAGATGGAGGTAATTTAATGCAGAGATCAATTCAAGATTTGGAAAATAATAAAATAGCTGCTGAATTAGCAGATTATATTAGTAAGTATTTTAATTATGGCTTATCTGGATATGGCGACACAGAGGCGTTAATATATCATCTAAGTAAAAAAATGCATAATTCAATTCAACCAAAACTGGTTGAATTTTGTTTTAGATGGATAAAAAACATGGGAACTTGCAAATATACGTCTATTGATGGACGAAATGGATTTGCATTCAGAGCTTGTGCTGAAATTATGGATCGGTGCCCTGATCAAATTAATTTTAAAAACACACTTTATATTGACAGTCGAATTGATTGTCAAGATAGAGAAATGGTGTTAAATAGAATAAAAATGTTTAAGAAGGATAATGAATATATAGAGGAGAACTAGTGTGAGTGAAAAATTAGAAACAATTAAAAGAAAAATTATAAACTTGTTAAACAGGACTACGGAAAAGGGCGCTACAAAAAAAGAGGCTGAAGCTTGTTTAAAAATGGCAAATAAACTCATGCTTCAATATAATATTGAAGAAAATGAGCTTGGTTATGAACAAACTGAAAAAGTTTTTAAGTTATTAAGTTTAAAAAGAAATTCTTTACCAGTTCTAAATATGATTACTGAAATTTCTGCGTTTAGTGGATGTTTATTTATGGTTGGAAAAAATTATCCTTCAAGAAAGAAGGATCATTTTATTTTTGGCTCGAAACACGATATAGAAATAACTTTGTATCTAGTTGAATTTATTATGAATACAGTTGAAGAAGAAATTAAACAATTCAAAATTGTATATAAAAATAACGGAGAGCCTAGAAAACATTTGCGCAAAGCTATAAAAAGTTTCTTGTTTGGAATGTGCGATGGTATTGGTTATAAAATTAGACTTTTAAAGGAAGAGAGAATGAAAGATATAAAAAAATCAACTGGAACAGCTTTAATTGAATTAAAAAGAGAAAATCTTATATCAGAACTTAAAAAAGAAATCCCTAATGTTAGGGAGGATAATTCTGATAATGAAATTACTATTATTAAGGATTATTTTGATCAAGGATTTAATAAAGGAAAGAAAATTAAGTTTCACGATGCATTATGTAATAAAAATAATAGAAAGAAAAAGGAGAAATATTAATTATGGAAATAAGATTAAATAATAACAAAAAACCTGAAATATCTTTTATTTTTAATGAAGATGAACAAGAGCAAGTAGCTTTTATCATTAAAAATTTATTAGAGGACTCTGGTAAATTAAAACCCAATGATTTGACCAGAATTCAGGTTGGTGCCTTAACGCAATTAAGGCATAATATGAATAATTGGTATAAAAGTGGTTTAATAGTAGATTTAGAAGATCTTCTTGATCTTGCTTTAAAATGCGGTTATTTACTTAAAAACTTTGATAGAATGGAGTAATATGGAATTCAATGTAAATAATGTTGATTTTAAAATAGTCTGGAATAAGGAATTTATTACCGGAATTTATATTTGTATTTATAAAAATGGTAAAGTCTTTGATCAGTTAAACATTGCGCATTATAATGATTTGTCCAAATACTCTAAGAGAAAATTTAAAGATAAAGATAAAGATGAGTATTTTAATAAAATTCTATCTGATATTAAAAAATCATTGATTGAATACGAAAAACAGAAAGGAGTAATTAATTAATTATGGATAAGTTAGAATTAAAAGATTTAAATATGCAATTAATTAAAGATACAGTAGAAAACAGAAGCAGTTTAGTTTTAGATGTAGATGAATTTGTTTCAGTTGGATTATTTTCAGATGATTTTTATTCAGAAGATAAATTAAATAAATTAGACATAAGGCAACGAAATAAGAAAATAGCTAATATGAACAAAATGAGAGAAGAAGGATTTTGTTTAGATTTACAGACTTTAAATGTTTTATTGACTTGTTACAATGCTATTAAATATAAAAATCAGAAAAAGATAAAAAATGAAATCTTAAAAGACCCATTTGCGCTTTTAGCTTTTATTGATTTATGTTGGAGAAGTGTTAAAACTGGTTAACAAATTATCATTGTACTAATCATAATGTTATAATAATATTATGATTTGGGAACAAAAAAGAGGTAATTACTATGAACTTAACAAACCAGCAAATAAAAACAAAGGTGGTTAATTTAATTGTTTTAATTAAATTAACTAAGAACAAAAAAATGATTGATGATTATTTAGAAAATTTATTTGAAAAATATAATTGCGCCAATATTATTAGCGCTAGGTATCAATGTATGACAGCTGCCCTAGAGGCACCGATTGATGTACCATTTGGATCAAGTGGTGAAGCATATTCAACTGAAATAGTTCACGATTTAGTTAGCGCTAAAACATTATATAATTACTATGAAGAAATTTACAACCGTTTGGAAACAAAAGGTTGGTTTCAATTATATGAGGAAACTAATGTTATTGGTACAAATTATTAAAAGGAGAGCTTATGAATTTTAATGAATTTTTATCAGAAATCGATTTTAATAGTGGAGACTATGCACTAGAAGATGGTATTTATGTATTACCTAAAAAGATTAAAATTATTGACATACCCTATAGCAGTCAAGAATTAGGATGTGTTGATAACGAAACCAAACAAGAGATACTAAAATTTATAAATAAATATAAAGAAACTTGGTGCTTTGCGAATGCTTATGCAACTGAGCAAACTTTTATATTAAGTGACAAACCGCCTGAATTTCAAGGTAATATTATTGGTTGTGGCTTCAATCAAGGAAGCACAAATATTTTAGATGATTGCCCAAAAAAGATACTTATACTTTTTGAAAATGATTAGGTGGTAAAAATGAAATTTTATTTAGAAATAGCACAAACACTACAGGCTTATTCAAATCTTATTCATGCTAAACTACTCTGTGATGATCTTGTTGATTTAAAGAATATTATAAATTATTAACAAGTGATAATCCGTATAAAAGAATACTTTAATATTTGGAGGCAAAATGAAATTTGAAAGATTTTATCCCGGTTATAAAACAATGGATTGGCAAGCTATTGAAAATGAAATAAGACTTGATTCTTTATTAAATTTAAATAAAACATTAAGTGAATTATCTGAAGAGCCATATATGGTAGAAGAATGGTTTTCTGGACAAAATGGTATTCATATACCGAAATTAGTTTATCAACAAATGTTTAGATTACCTGATGAAGTTATAGAAAAAATTGAAGATCATAATCCCAGTTTTTTTATTGATTCATATTACAATTATGCCATAGATCTACATGAAGAATTGCAAGAGTTTTTTAAAGATAAAGCATATGGTGGGGTATTCGATTTTGAATTTAGTGAAATTGATGGGAGCTGGGGTTTAATGTATTATTTTAATGACCATGATGATATTTGTGATATTTATTCTAGTTTATATTATAGCAGTTAATAATTTTAAGGAGATTTGAATGATTAATGGCTTAGAATTAAAAAAAGAACTTGATTCTGAATTTAAAGAAAAAGTTAGGCTTAATGATTGTAAAAAATTAGTCAGTGTGGTTTTAAAGGTAGATAAAGATATAGAAGAATTGAAAAAATATAATTTCAGAATGGAACTCCTTATTAATATTCAAAAAGCCGGATGTATTCTCGATGACAATGAGAAAGAAGAATTTAATCTATGCTTAAGCAAAATTAAATCATTAAATAAAATCTTAGATGATACTTGGGATATTGCAAGAGAAACACATATGTACACTTACCAATCTATACAATATTGTAGGGCTTTAGAGATTTTACAAAAATACAGGAAACAATTTATATAATATCAATATACTTATGCATTTGATATTATATAAATATGCATATAATGTATGTAAGGAGATACTTAGTTAATGAATAAATTAAACTTTCAAATGCTTAAAGATGGATTATTATCAATAACCCCCGCTATTACAACTCCTATTTCATTTTCCGCTTTATTAGGCGGAAATTTATATAAGGCCGCTGAAGAAAACGAAAAATATTTAGAGCAAAATAGAAAGGAAAATTGTTGCGTGAATTGTGGAATTAAATTGCAAAAACATGATGAGGATGGTTTTTGTTTAGATTGTTATGATGAAATCCGGTAGCGCAGCAAGAGGACAGTGAATGAAAGCTAGAATAAATCAAAATAAATCTGGGCTTCATTATCATGTTTACATAAGTAATAACGAGCCCCAGATTGATATACGTCTTGTTGGAAAATTACCAAGATGTCGTGCTGACAAAAATATTGATTTTCTTTTTAGAGGAGATCAATATAGATTATTTAAGATTCATTCTTCTGAATATATACCTATTGAAAGAGAAATTATGATCAATATAATTTCTCAGTTAGAATTTAAAAATCTCGCTCAAACACAAATACTAGTTACAAAAGATCAAATAAAAAAATCAATTAGTTCTTTACTCGAGTCTAAGGGATTTTTGCAAAAAGATATTAATGAAATATTAGATAATCTTAAATTTAAAATCAATGAATTTGTTACTGAAATAAAACCTGATGAAAGAGTGTTGGCAAAAGATAAAGAAATTATAGAAACCATCAAACAATATTATAATATTTTTGATGGTTTTAAAGATGAGTTTCCCTTTGGTGTGTATTTGCAGTTGCGCAACTGCAAATACACTAATCAGCCTTACAATGAATTACAAGAAAGGATAGAGCATTTTACACAACAATTTTTTAGTCAAAAAAATAAATAGTTAATTAAGATGGAAAGGAGTTATTAATGCTGGATAAAAATGAATTAGAATCTTGTTATCAAGAAGCATCAGATTCATTAGGGACATTAGTTGAGAATATTCAATATTTAGAGAAATTTTGTAAAGATTATGATTTTTCTAAATTAAAAAATCTACTTAATTCGCATGGTTATATTAATATGAATGTTGAGAGTGAACTTTATAAGTTAAAAGAATTCATTGATGATATAGACGATGATGAAGAGAACGAAAGCGATTAATATTAAATTAATGTTATATATAAACAATAACGTTCATTAAAATGCCGTTAATACGCTTAAGCGTGCCGGGGCAATTGTTATTAATTAATTAACTAAAAATATATAGAAAGGAATAAGACTATGAGTTTGACAGGGTTAAGCAAGAATAATATTGAAATTGTGGAAGATTTTAAAAAAGCAAGTTACAAATGGAACCATATTATTAAAATAGATCATGGTTATACTTGTTATAAAATAATAGTTCCAAAGAAATACATATGTATTTATAATAAAGATTATTTAAGGTCGACTGGTACAATTTCAGAATCCTTAATTATAATTATTGACATTGAAAGAAAAATAATTCATCTAATAGATACAAAATCAAAAGTATTAATATTAGAAATACTCGCCGCATGCCAGCGGGTATTTGAATATTTAAAATTACCTGTAAAAATCATTCCGCCTTTAACAGAGGTTACTAGAAAAAATTGTGATTATATTTCTTTCTTTTTGCAATATAAAGGTGTTAATTTTAAATGGTGCGCTGGAACTTCAATTTTATTAGATAACAACTGGAAACTGTTAATTACTTTAGACAAATTTAGTTTAAGTAATTCTTCTGTGTTAGAGTATATAGATTATAAAATAATAAAATAGCTTGGATAATTTTGTTGTGATAAAATATTTAGAACAAAATAGAAAGGAAAACAAACAAATGGACTATAAAAAACCGGTTATAGAAGATAATGTTTTCGAAAAACTTTTATCTTACCTTCCAGATCCAGATAATTTTGAAAAAGAATCAGGTGGAATTTTACTTGGAAAAACTTATAATAACAAAGTTGTCATAACTGATATTTCAGAACCAAACAAACATGATAAAGCCAGCAAATATGAATTTATGCGAGATGGCGAAAGTGCTCAAAAAATAATCAATCACTATCATCAAATTTCTAATGGCACAATCAACTATCTTGGTGAATGGCATACACATTACGAAGCTCATCCTTCAGCATCTTCTAAAGATTTTGAACTCATTGATAATCTTCTTATCACCTGTGTTTTTCCATCAACTCTTCAATTCATTTATATGCTCATTTTAGGTTTCAGAAGTTACATCATATACACCAAAAAAATAGGAGATGTCAGTTTTCACATTGCAGGCTTTGGAGATTTAAAAACAACACATGTTAAAAAATATCAATAGATGATCTTATTATGGAACGCAATCAAATCTAAATTTTAAAAAGGACTACTCTAATGACACAACAAAAACTCAAAATGCTTCAAATCATATCTAAAAATAGAGAAGATATCATCAAACTCAACTTAGAAATAGAAAATCTAAAAAACGAAAATCTAAAACTATCAAAAAACTTATCTTCTCTTATGGAATTTCAAAATAAAATTCTTCCTATTCTATCGTTTTTAAAAAAAATATAAAGTTTAACTTTTAAAAATATTCAAAACTACATCAAAAAACAATTCTAATTTAAAAATAGAATTGTTCAACATACCTTTTTTCTCTTAAATCGCACATAAAACCAAATCTAATTCTTATTTATTTTAAATCTAATAAAATCTAATTTCTATCAAAAAAACTTCATTCTAATCAAAAATTATATCAAAAAATCTAATTTTAAACAAAATTTCAATCATTTTTCACTCTTTCTATATTCTTGTCATAAACCTTCAAATCCCCACCACACCCCCACACTAAAAAAGAATAATAAATAAACAACTAAAATATCATATATCCTAATACCTCACGGAATAAAAAAGAATAAAAATCATATATAAACTAATCTATCTATAATATTATATTACTAACATATTATTAATTATTTCATAAACTAGCATAGATATAATATTATATTACTAACATATTATTAATTATTTCATAAACTAGCATAGATATAATATTATATTACTA
>CAZPII010000002.1:0-31612 GCA_964586485.1 uncultured Atribacterota bacterium
CTAAATTTCTTTGCTTGCTCAACTTGGCTTTGATAATGATTAATTTGCTGCTTTTTCCACTGTTCAAATAGTTCATTTTGGTCTATACCCAGTACTTTTTTAAAAGCACGATTTATACCCAAATAAGGGAAAGCGCAAAATTCCTTACTTATGGCAACTAATTTTTCTTCACTGAATTGCTGTACAATAAAATGAACTAGAGACTGTCCGTAAATATATGGTGCGTTTCCTCCCGGCCAGGAAACTAGATAAGAGTCCTGAATGTGATCTATTTCTTTCAATTGGTTTTCTTGAAAATCAGAACGTAAATACATTTCATAGCGACTATCTTGAAGGCGTCCTCCTGTTGTCCATTTGCTTTCATTGTAAATAGCCAGGCCTTCGATGGTCCAGAGAGGTTGCAGTGCATTTGGAGCAATGATTTGTCCTAAAAAAAAGCGTAAAAAAGTAGTCCCTCTATCTGTCATATCAAAGTGAGCTAAATGGGTGTATTCATGAGCGAGAAGTATTCTTAACCAGCTTTTAAATTTAGTATCAAAATTTTTAAAACCAGGGACTGTCAGATTAATACGTATAGAACGATGGGGGAATGTTGAGGCGAATCCATAAACAGAATCGCTAAAATCTTCCAATATAATGGTAACTTTTTTGTTAGAATGAAAAGGTTTTCCAAATTGTGGTGTTATTTGTTGATATATTTCTTCGGCTATTTCAACAATATTGATGGCAGTTTGCCGATAATCAAAAGATATTTTAGTAGGGATGGTAAGGGGAAAAATAACAGTAAAATGTTTACTTTCTAGAACCTTCCATTCGAGATCGGGGTCATAAACTTTTGAATATATAGAAAAGGATGCAAAAAATATTATAGTGCAGAGAAAAATGATAAGAAATGAATGTGAACAAAGTATTTTGGAAAAATTAATTTTATTTATTCCAAACATAAAGTATGCCCCCAATCCTGCATTGAGTCAATTATAACGCGTTTAGATATGCATGACAAGAAAATGTAGCATTGTGCAATATTATGTTAATATTTTTTTGGAAACTGTATAATATTCGGGTATAATTAAAATGAATTTTGCACAAAAAATGGAGGGAAAAATTGCTAGCAAAGAAAGAAAAAGAGAAAAAAGCAAATATAAAAAATAACAAAAAATTATTTGATATTTTATTTTATAGTATTAGTGCGGTGATTATTATTGTATTGCTGTTTATTGGTTTGAGGCAACGAGGTTGGCTGCCTCTTTGGATTGACAATCTTCCTTCTTCTCAACTTTCTGAAATACCACAGGAAGTCCTGGAAAGGAGAGACAGTTTTGATATTATAAATGCCCATGAACATGTTCAAAGTGAAGAAAATTTACCCATATTATTAAAAGCAATGGAGGATTGCCGGGTAAAGAAAATGGTCTTTCTGGGAACCTCTGATTTTACTTTCTATCTTGATCCTGACTATGGTTTTACCGGATATGAGGAAAATAACGAAACTATTGTAAAAATAAGCCGTGATTATCCTGATAAGTTTTCCGCACTGGTAACTATGGACCCGCGGGATGAAGAGAAACTGGATAAATTAAAGAAATATATCGCTGATGGAGCAACGGGAATCAAGCTGTATAACGGTCATGGCAGTTTTTATGATATGTTTTTTAGGATGCCCCTGGATGATCCGGGGATGATGGAGGTATATGCCTATTGCGAACAAGAGGAAATTCCCATTCTTTATCATATCAATAGCGGTCGTTTTTTAAGTGAGTTTGAGCATATTTTGCAAGAATTTCCAGATTTGGTTATTATTGCACCGCATTTTCTGCTATCATCCAGTAATTTAACCAGATTGGATAGATTAATGAAAAAATATCCTAACCTTTATACAGATATAAGTTTTGGCCATCCTGATTTTTTGGTAGCCGGGTTTATGAGAATTTCAAATAACTATCTTGCTTTCCGGGAATTTATGACTACCTATCGCGATAAAATTACTTATGGAACTGATCTGGTAGTTACTACTTATAAAGCAAAAACCCGTTCCTATATTGATGATATACATTTGGCTTATATGGATTTATTGGAAAAGGATAAATTCACATTACCTTCTAGTATCTATAATATGATGAGTGCAGATGCGCGAAAAAATATTGATCCCGATAGGGTATACCAGGGATTGAGCCTGGATAATGAAACACTTAAAATGATATATCATGATAATGCAGAAAAACTTTTTTTTAATTAATATGTGAGTGTAAAATACAAGAAATAGTTTCAGATTTACATTTTTAGTTTATAAAAAATAAATTAAAAGCTAATATAAAGGAGAGTTATGTATACAGGTAAATATATTGCTGTTGCCTTGATTGCTTTTTTTATATCTTATGTGCTCACTCCTTTTATTTCTCAGTTAGGGAAAAAGCAGAATTATGTTGATAAGCCTGGTTACCGAAAAATCCACAATGATTCAATTCCTAATCTTGGAGGGATTGTTATCTTTTTTGGTTTTTTATTGAGCATTCTCTTTATTATCCCTATTCAGGGAAAGATAAGGGTTTTGCTGGCGGGGGGTGTTATTATTTTATTGTTGGGCGTTGTGGATGATATTGCTGATTTGAGACCTCGCTATAAATTTATTATTCAGATGATACCCGCCTTGCTGGTTATCGGTTATCATGTAGATATATTAAATCAATTTATTAGCCAGCAACTATTTTTTTTGCATATTGCCGGCTATTTGCTCTATCCTATAATACTATTATGGATTGTTGGTGTGACAAATTCCATTAATTTAGTCGATGGGTTGGATGGTTTAGCGTGTGGCATTTCAATTATTTCTTTACTGACATTTTTTATATTAGGTTTACTAATTAATTCTCACTATGAATTATATAACCTTCTTAATATTGCCCTCATAGGTAGCATGATTGCTTTTTTCCGTTATAATTTTTATCCGGCACAAATTTTTTTGGGTGATTCGGGTAGTACTTTTGCCGGGTTCATGATTGCTTCTTTAGGCACTTTATGGGTTATTTCTTCAAAAAATCCTACTTTTCTAATAATACCCTTAATTGTTTTAGCTGTTCCTGTAGGGGATACGCTTTTTGCGGTATTGCGCAGATATCGAAATCAAAAGCCAATATTTCAGGCAGATCAGGGTCACTTACACCATCGATTATTAAAAAGGGGAATATCACATCGTAATGTTGTGCTTATTTTATTGGGAATTAATGGGATATGCTCTCTAATTGCATTGACTATTGTGATAAGCTATAAAATGTAAAATAAAAAAAGTATTGGATATTACGCACAGAATCAAATCAAAAAACATTAAAACCAATTTGGAGAAAGTATGATACATAATAAAATTATTATAAAGGGAGCAAGGGAACATAATTTAAAAAATATTTCCTTGAAATTGCCCCGTAATAAATTAATTGTAATTACCGGTTTAAGCGGTTCGGGAAAATCCTCTCTCGCTTTTGATACCATCTATGCCGAAAGCCAGAGACGCTATATAGAATCTCTTTCATCCTATGCAAGGCAATTTATGGAAAAAATGGATAAGCCGGACGTAGATTATATCGAAGGGTTATCACCATCCATTTCAATCGATCAAAGAAAAGCAAGTAAAAATCCCCGATCCACCGTGGGAACAGTTACTGAAATATATGATTATCTACGCTTACTTTATGCTAGAATTGGAATTCCCTACTGCCCGAGTTGCGGTAGAAGGATAGCCCGACAAACTGTAGACCAAATTGTAGACCAGGTAATGAATATGCCAGAAAATAGTAGAATCAAAATATTGGCTCCAGTTATAAAATCAAAAAAAGGTGAGCATAAACAAGCAATTGAAGATATCAGGAAAAAGGGATTTATTCGATTGAGGATTGATGGCCAGATGGTAGAAGTGGATGATGATATTGACTTAGCTCGCTATCAGTTGCACGATATCGATGTGGTTGTTGATCGTTTGATTATCAAAAAAGAAGCCAAGAGCAGGATAAGCAGTTCTATCGAAACGGCCCTGCAATTAAGTGATGGATTGGTAATTATTTTGGATGATGAGGGAAAAGAACATATTTTCAGTGAGAAATTTTCCTGTCCACATTGCGGAATTAGCTTACCGGAAATTACGCCTAGAGTATTTTCCTTTAATAGTCCATATGGTGCTTGTCCTAATTGTGGAGGTCTCGGCTATAAAATGGAGTTTGATCCTGAATTGGTAGTTCCTGATCAAAGTAAATCTATCATAGAAGGAGCTTTGGTACCATGGGGGGCAATTACAGGTAGATATGTTTATCATATTCTACTTGGAGTGGCAAAACATTACGGATTTGAACTGATAACCCCTTTTAGACAGTTAACTTCAAAACAACAAAATATTCTGCTTTACGGATCCGGCAATACCAAAATAAAGTTTGAGTATCACAATCAGGATAATGATCATTCCTGGCTTCACAAAAATGAATTCGAAGGTGTTATTAATAATCTGAAGAGAAGGTATCGGGAAACAAAATCTGAATATATCCGTTCAGAAATACAAAAATATATGACTATTAACAATTGTCCCGTATGCCTGGGAAAAAGGCTTCGACCGGAAAGTTTAATGGTAAAAATTGGTAATTATTCTATTGCAGATCTATCAGATATGACCATAAAAGAAATTATTCAATTTTTTCAGCATTTGAATATTGACCGGAGGATGATAGAAATATCTGGACAGATTAGAAAAGAAATAATGAACCGATTAAATTTTTTAATAAATGTTGGTTTAGAATATATAACTCTTTCACGTGCTTCATCAACATTGGCGGGCGGAGAAAATCAAAGGATCAGGCTGGCAACGCAGATTGGATCTAGCTTAACCGGTGTCTTGTATATTCTTGATGAGCCATCTATTGGACTGCATCAACGTGATAATGATAAACTATTAAAGACTTTAATTCAACTACGAGATCAAGGAAATACGGTAATTGTTATAGAGCATGATGAGGCAACTATCCGATCTGCAGATTTTATAGTTGACCTGGGTCCGGGAGCGGGAATACATGGAGGTTATGTTGTAGCCCAGGGTAAGGAGAAAAACATAATATCCAAATCCAACTCTATTACTGGTCAATATTTAAGCAGAAAAAAGGAAATACCAATTCCCAGAAGTCGAAGGCCAGGCAATGGCAAAAATATTAAAATTATCGGCGCGAAACAGTTTAACTTAAAAAACATTAATGTGGCTATTCCTTTGGGTAAATTAAATTGTGTTACTGGGGTTTCTGGTTCAGGGAAAAGTACTTTGATAGAAGAGATACTTTATAAATCACTAATCAAAAAATTATACCACACTCGAGTTAGAGCTGGAGAACATGAGAGTCTTCTTGGGACAGAGAATATTGATAAGGTGATTATCATTGACCAATCTCCTATCGGTAAAACATCACGTTCTAATCCTGCTACTTATACTGGTGCTTTTACACCAATCAGGGAATTATTTGCTCGAACAAAAACTGCCAAGATGAGAGGGTATCCGATCGGAAGATTTAGCTTTAATCTAAAAGGTGGAAGATGCGAAGCCTGCGAAGGTGCGGGAATAGTTAAAATAGAAATGTTTTTTTTACCAGATATATATATTCCCTGTGAGGTATGTAAAGGAAAAAGATTTAACCGGGAAACCCTGGAAATAAAATATAAAGAAAAAAATATTGCCGAAATATTAGATATGACGGTGGAGGAAGCAAGACAATTTTTTGAAAATATTCCCAAAATAAAAAGAAGTCTAAAAACACTTATTGATGTTGGTCTTGGCTATATCAAGTTAGGACAACCTGCTACTACTTTATCGGGTGGTGAGGCACAGAGAATCAAACTAGCCAAAGAACTAAGCAAAAGGAGTACTGGAAAAACGTTATATCTGCTGGACGAACCGACTACTGGACTACATTTTGATGATGTTAAAAAATTATTGCAAGTATTAAATCGATTAGTTGAACAGGGAAACACTGTTCTAGTTATTGAACATAATCTAGAAGTCATCAAATCATCTGACCATATCATCGACCTTGGTCCCGGCGGAGGTGATGAAGGTGGCAAGATCGTATTTGCCGGGACACCGGAAAAAATTATAAATTGTCCAAAATCTTTTACCGGGAAATTTTTAAAAAAAGTATTAATGAATACTGAATTTTAGGTGAGCAGAATGAATGTAACAGAAAAAATCAAACAATTACCACAGCAAAGCGGTGTTTACCTTTTTAAGGATTATACGGGAGAAATAATCTATATCGGGAAGGCAATCTCCCTAAAGAATCGTGTTAGCTCTTATTTTAGTAGATCTCAATCTCATTCAGCAAAAGTTAGCAAATTAATTGATCGGATTCACGATGTTGAACATATTAACACTGCATCAGAAATGGAGGCATTGCTGTTAGAAAGCAGTCTGGTAAAAAAGTATAGACCCTATTTTAATACACAATTAAAGGATGACAAGAGTTACCCTTATATTCAAATAAGTACTGGACATTCTTTCCCTGCAATTCATTTTATTCGAAAGAATAAAAAAGGTAATGATGAAAAAGTACGTTTTTATGGACCTTTTATTGATGTAGATGTAACCAGGGTAGCTGTTAAAAAATTACGCCAGATATTCGGAATAAGAAATTGTAGCGAGAGAAGATTTAAAAACGGGAGGGCTTGCCTGGATTATCAGATTGGATTGTGCTCAGCTCCCTGTGCCGGTAAAATAGATCAAGATAATTATCAAAAAAGCTTAAAAGAATGCTGTTTACTGTTAACCGGGCAACACCATTTGCTATTAAAGGAATTAAAACAAGAAATGAAAATCGCATCTCAGTTAATGTTTTACGAAAAGGCTGCCAAGATAAGAAATACAATCAGAATGATAGAAAAAGTTATTATCCAGGGAAGGATAAGCAGATCTTATCACCGCAAGATGAAAATTTATCAAAGTAAAAAGATAAATGATATCTCACTTAAAAATGTTCTGCTTGATTTAAAAAATTATTTAAGGTTGCCAGTCATCCCAATGCACATTGAAGCATATGACATTTCTAATATTCATGGACAGATTGCGGTAGGATCCATGGTTGTATTTCAATCAGGTTTTCCTGATAAGAAAAAATATCGTCATTTTAAAATAAGAGACGTAAAAGGAATCAATGATTTTGCTATGATGAAAGAAGTGATATTCAGAAGATTCCGAGATTGGCATATTAAAGGTCATATTTTACCAGATTTAGTTCTGTTAGATGGTGGTAAAGGCCAGTTAAACATTATTAATAATACATTAAAAGAACTGAATGTAAAGATTAATGTTGTTGCATTGGCCAAGAGAGAAGAGGAATTATTTAAACCAGGAGAAAAGGAATCAATATTGCTACCCAGAAATTCAGAGGCGTTTTTTTTGATTCAGAGAATTAGAGATGAAGCTCATCGCTTTGCTATTAGCTATCATAAAAAATTACGTAGTAAATTAATAAAAAATTCAGTAATTGATTTTATCCCTGGTATTGGAGAAAAAAAGAAAAATCAGTTATTGTCTAAATTTAAAAGTATAGAACATATAAGGAATGCAGAGATAGATGAATTAAAAAAGATTTCGGGAATTGGGGAAAAAACTGCTCGCAAAATTAAGGATATTTTGGAGGTTCGCAATGATATTAAAGTATAAAGATAAATCACCCATTATTGATAAAACATCTCTGGTAGTAGAAAATGCAACTGTTGTTGGAGATGTATACATTGATAAACTTAGCAGCATTTGGTTTTATGCAGTTTTACGTGGAGATTTGGATTATATTTCTATAGGTCATCATTCCAGCGTTCAGGATGGTGTAGTGATTCACGTTGCAGAAGAATTGCCTACTAAAATTGGTAATTATGTTACAATTGGGCATAATGCAATTTTACATGGGTGTACTGTTGGAAGCTACTCTCTCATTGGATCTGGTGCTAACATATTAGATGAAGTCGTGATTGGTAAAAACACCATAATTGCTGCTGGAACAGTAGTAACTCCTAAAATGGTTATTCCTGATAATTCAATGGTTATGGGCGTTCCGGGAAAGGTAGTGAGGGAAATTACTGAGAAGGAAATGAATATGTTAAAAGAACATGCTGATAGCTACGTTATGCTAATGAAGGAATATAGAAAATAAAAGCATTTCGGGGGTATAAAATGCAAAAAAAATCAATTGCTGATTTGGCTTATAACATTTTAGAGGAAAACCATAGACCAATGCACTATCGTAAAATTACTGAAAAAGTTATGAAAATAAAAGAAATAAGAGCAGAAAATCCTCACCATGATGTCAATGCCTTAATGGGTTCAGATCAGCGGTTTATAAGATATCAGCGTGGAATTTGGGGATTGGTTAAATGGAAATACCGAGAGGCTCATTTACCTTATAATTTAACATCGTATTGTCTACGAAACGGAACAATATTTCTAACCAGCTACCTTAAACCATATTTTGGTTGGAGTCGTGATAATCGTGATATTGAAATTATATTTGTTGATGATGATGGAGAGGAAATAATATGCCTGGTAAACTATCGACAAAAACTTATTTTTGGATTAAAAGAATGGTACCATAAGAAAAAACTAGGTGTTAATGATACGATTTTTATTGGCTTGCTTGATGAGAATAAAAAAAAATACTTTATTATTGCCGAAAAAGATATCAAGGCTGATACTGAAAAAGATATTGCGAATGATATCTATCAACTTTTACAGGAAGAAGGCAAGCCTTTAACCCCCGATCAAATCTATGCAGCAATTATCAGGCAAGATCCGCATCAACAAGGATTGTTTAGTGATTATATTCAAAATATCTTAAAAAATGATACAAGGTTTACTAAAATTCAAAAAGACCGTTGGGGACTAGTTAGTTGGATGAATAAAGCCGAACAATTTCATATAAATTTAAAACAAGCCCAAAATATTGATGATTTTCAGCTTTTACTGAAAAAATGTTTTGATTTCTTAGGTTATGAAACCGATTTCAACCAACAGCAAAAGTTATTAACTGCCCAAGCTGCATTGGATTACAAATCTTATTCTTTATTAATTACAGGATTGCCTGCAAATTATAATAAGGATATGATTAACAAAATAAACTGGCTGGCTATCAGCGAAAGAAAGGAAAATATCAAAGCAGATTCAGTTATCATTTTCTCGGAAAGATTCTACATAAAAGATTTGGTTGATAGGGCAAACGAAGAAGGAGTTCAATTATTTGAACTTGCTATATTGAATAAAATTGTAAAAGAACATCAATATATTCCTTTTTCATTATTTGAATTACGTATTGCCTTTAGCCCTATGCACCATCCGAAAACTAATAGTGATAAATTGATGGAAATAAGGAACAAACAAATGGAAGAGTGGGCTTTAACAAGGGAAATCATAAATATTCTACAGGTAGCAAGTAAAAAAAATACTTATATGGATATTAACTTATTAATTAAGGAATTGAATATTATTAGTAATTCTTGTAACGAGAATAAGAAGGCTGATCATGCACAGGTAAAAAAAATTGTTGACCAATTAAACCAGGAACCATGGAAGCTGGTTGAGCATTCTGAGTCAGGCAATATTATATTAGCTTATCCCAAGCCGATTGCCAATAGGAAGGTTTATTCTTTTTTTCGTTTCATGATGAATAAAGAGCTATATGAGGACCTTGATATTTATGACAATGGGGTGAATTAAAAGTAATGAAAATCAAATGGTTAGGCCATTCTAGTTTTTTAATAACCAATGAAAGAGGTATTAATATTTTAACAGATCCTTTTGATGAAACTCTGGGATATCGCATGACCAAAGAAAAGATCAATATCATAACTATTAGTCATGAACATTATGACCATAACAATACCATGGGAATTAAAGGGAAACCGGTTGTATTAAAAGGTGCGGTTAATCGGGATACACATAAAATGATTATTAAGGGGTTACCTTCTTATCATGATAGTGTTTATGGAAAATATCGGGGAGAAAATACAATTTTTGTAATCAAAACAGATAATATGGTATTATGTCATCTGGGAGACCTGGGACACCTACTGGATGATAGTCAGCTGGGAGAAATAGCCCATGTTGATATATTGTTTATACCAGTTGGAGGGCACTTTACAATAAATCATCTTCAGGCAAACCAGGTCATTGAACAGATTAAACCCAAAATTGTTATTCCTATGCATTACAAAACTGATGCAATCAAATGGTCTATTGATCCTCTTTCTGTGTTTCTTAATAAGAAACAAAATATTAAAATAATGGGTAATAATTTTTTTGAGATAAACAAATCAACTTTGCCAGATAAAACCAGTATCTATGTATTAAATTATTAGATAGACCAAAAGCCAGAACTTGATCGTAACTATTGGCTAAATACCAGCAACTAACGAATAATGTTTTGGGCTTGATACATGATAATTTTTGCTATAAATACATTTAGGGGAAAATAATGACAAAATATATTTTTATTACAGGAGGAGTTGTTTCTTCAATTGGGAAAGGTATTACTGCAGCATCTATTGGTAGAATTTTAAAAAGTAGAGGATTAAAAGTATCCATACAAAAACATGATCCTTATCTCAACGTTGATGCAGGCACAATGAGTCCATTTCAACATGGTGAAGCATTTGTAACTGATGACGGAGCTGAAACTGATCTAGACCTGGGGCATTATGAAAGATTTATTGATACTAATTTAACAAAAGACAATAGTGTTACAACGGGGAAAATATATAATACCGTTATTTCCAAAGAAAGACACGGAGATTTCCTGGGGAAAACAGTTCAGATAATACCCCACATTACTGATGAAATCAAAGCAAGTATAAAAAGATTAAATAAATCAGGTAAAATGGGATTAGATGTTATTATTGTTGAAATTGGAGGAACAATTGGTGATATTGAGGGATTACCTTTTTTGGAAGCAATCAGGCAATTTAGAAATGATATAGGTAAAGAAAATGTATTATATGTACATGTTTCTTTTTTTCCTTATCTTAGGGCTGCTAAAGAAATAAAGTCAAAGCCAACACAACACAGTATTAAGGAATTGCGTAGTATTGGCATACAACCAGACCTGTTGATTTGCCGTTCTCAATCTAGACTAACAGAGACAGTAAAAGATAAAATATCCCTATTTTGTGACATACCTAAAGATGGTATTATAGAAACCAGGGACGTTGATTCTATTTATGAAGTACCTATTGTTTTAGAAGAACAACGATTAGGTGATCTTATTGTCAAAATGCTGAAATTACCCGAAGAAAAACCAAACTTGCAACAATGGAGAGAAATGGTCCACCGACTTTATCATCCTGAGATGAAAGTCACCATAGGAGTGATTGGTAAATATATCCGCCTAAAAGATGCCTATATGAGTATTAATGAAGCGCTAATTCACGCAGGTATTTATCATAAATGTAAAATTGAAATCAAGAAAATTGATGCAGATTTACTCTTAAGAAACGATGTTAAGAAGATGTTAAATGGTATTCATGGAGTTCTTATCCCCGGTGGCTTCGGAATTAGGGGAATTGAAGGTAAAATAAAAGCAGTGCAATATGCACGTGAACACAATATTCCATTCCTGGGAATTTGTCTGGGAATGCAATGCGCCCTAATTGAATTTGCACGTCACAAACTGGGATTAATAAAAGCAAATAGTTTTGAATTTGATTCTGATACTGCTTACCCTGTTTTTGTATTAATGGAAAAACAAAAAGAAATTATCAATAAAGGTGGAACCATGCGTTTGGGTAATTATGATTGTCATTTAACTAAAGATACCTTAGCCCATAAAATATATCAACAAAAGATAGTAAAAGAAAGACACCGCCATCGTTATGAGTTTAATAACGAATTTTTGCCAAAATTCAAACAAGCTGGTATAATATTTAGTGGAGTTAATATAGAAAATAATTTAGTAGAGATTTTTGAGTATAAAAATCATCCTTGGTTTGTCGGAATGCAATTTCACCCTGAGTTTAAATCCAGGCCAAATCGTCCTCACCCCATGTTTAAAAGTTTTATTGAGGCAGCTATAAAAAGATCTAATGTGCTTGAATAATGTAAAAAAATAATTGGAGTAATAGATGGATGCCTTGCTTCTGGCAGGTAGAAAAGATACCGGAACACTGGAAAGTCATAATAAATTAAACAATAAAGCCTTTTTGGTGATTAATCAAATTCCTATGATTGAATATGTTGTAGATGCTCTTAACCAGGCGAAGGAAATCCAGAACATTATAGTCGTGGGTCCGGAGGCTGATCTTAATTTTCATGTTGGCAAAAAAGTAGATAAAATAATTGAGTCAACAGATTCAATTATTAATAATATCAAGCTTGGCATTGATTATTTTAACAATGATCGCAAATTAATGGTTCTGACTTCAGATATTCCCTTGATTACCGGTGAGATAATTGATCGATTCATTGGAGAATGCAAAACGTTTGAAGCACTTCTGTATTATCCTTTTATAGAAAAGGAAATTATTTTGCAGAAATATCCTGAGACAATTCGATCTTATGCTAACTTAAAAGAAGGATCCTTCTGTGGTGGAAATATAGTTATTTTTTCCAGATCACTATTTGAGAAGAACAAAGAATTGTTAAATGAATTATACCAGCATCGCAAAGATATTAAAAAGTATATTACCTTGTTAGGAATGAGATTTATTGTGAAATACTTGTTCAAATCCTTGACAATTAAAGAAATTGAAAAAAGGGCTACCGAGATTGTGGGATACAAGGTTAAAGGAATAAAAGTACAAGATCCGGAAATGATGATTGATCTGGATAAATTGAGTGATTATGAATTAATATCACAAATATTAAAACAAAAACATACCTACAAAGCTACTTAACATTTATATTATAGATAATTCTAGATAAAAGTATTGAAAAAATAGGCATATATTTTGTTTTTTAAAAAGGAAGTGATATAATCTAAATATATAATAATAACTCCAGGGTTATTCTTCATGAAATTTGTCCCACTATATTTCTTTAAATAGATATAATTATGTAATGACTTTACTTAACGGATGCTGAATAGTTTTTTCATTTTAGAAAAAATATTATCAATCCAGATGATTTTTTAATCGTTAGATTAAATAAAATGGTTTTATCAGAAAGATTACAGATATGATATAATTATTGTTTGCCTGAAGCCTTAAAGTAAGGAGTCATATTGCTGGTAAATATTTTAGTTTAATAGAAGAATAGAATAGCAAAAAGCGGCTAAGAAAAAGACAAGCTTTTTTTGGAGGCCTCTTGAAGTCACCCGCTATGCGGTGTGGTCTTTACTTATTATTTATAAATTATTTAGAAGCTCGAGGGGGTTTTGATTTTGGAATTAAATAAATTAAAAGAAATGAAAATAAGTGAATTATGCAAACTTGCAAATGAATTTGAGATTAATAACTGTGCTCGCATGAAAAAAACTGACTTGATCTTTAATATATTAAAGGCACAGACCGAAAAAAAAGGCTACATGTTTTCTGAAGGAATATTGGATATTATGAAAGAAGGCTTTGGCTTTCTTCGTACTGGAGGTTATTTACCGAGTACTAACGACATTTATATATCTCCATCACAAATTAAAAGATTTAATCTAAGTAATGGTGATCTTGTTTCCGGCCAGGTTCGTTATCCCAAAGAAGGTGAACGTTATTTTGCCTTATTAAAAGTAGAAGCGGTTAATCATGAGGATCCTGAATTATCAAAAGAACGAATTGATTTTGAAAATTTAACCCCTCTTTTCCCGGTTGAAAAATTTAAACTTGAAAACAAACCTTATGAACTATCAACTAGGGTAATAGATTTATTTGCTCCTATCGGAAAAGGCCAAAGAGGTCTCATCGTTTCTCCTCCGAAAGCAGGTAAAACAATATTGTTAGAGAAAATTGCTAATGGAATTACCGCCAATCACCCGGAGACTATTCTAATGATATTGCTGATTGACGAAAGACCGGAGGAAGTAACCGGAATGAAACGCTCAGTTAATAACGCCGAAGTAATTAGTTCAACATTCGATCAGCCTATCGGTAATCATATTAAAGTTGCCGAAATAGTTTTAGAAAGAGCAAAAAGATTGGTAGAGGTAAAACGTGATGTTGTTATATTATTGGATAGTATTACTCGTTTAGCCAGGGCATATAATTTAAATATTCCAACTAGTGGCAAAACATTATCCGGTGGCTTGGATTCTACAGCACTTTATTACCCAAAACGTTTTTTTGGTGCAGCAAGAAATGTAGAGGAAGGCGGAAGTTTAACTATCCTGGCAACAGCCCTAGTAGAAACTGGAAGTCGCATGGATGATGTAATTTTTGAAGAATTTAAAGGAACGGGTAATATGGAATTACGTCTTGACCGGGAAATTTCCGATAATCGTATTTTCCCATCTATAGATATTAAACGTTCAGGTACCAGGAAAGAAGAGTTGTTATTGGATAAAGAACAATTAAGTAAGGCTTGGTTAATGAGACGTGCTTTATCAAATCAAAGTACCATTGATGCCATTAATTTATTGTTAAATAGATTAAAAAAGACCAAAAGCAATGCAGATTTTCTAAATACAATTAAAGAAGAGAACAATAGTCGTTAAAACAATCAAATAAGTAGTTTTGACGGTCAGCATTACTTGTGATATAATTTCATCGAAATTTGAGGGTAAAAGAATAGAAAGAATGAAGGTGAGTAAATTATGAAAAAAGGAATTCATCCAAAATATGAAAAAGCTAAGGTTGTATGTGCCTGTGGAAATAGCTTCGAAACTCAATCAACAAAAGGAGAAATACATGTAGAAGTTTGTTCTGCCTGTCATCCTTTTTTTACTGGTAAACAGAAGATATTTGATTCTGCCGGGAGAGTAGAAAAGTTTAATCGAAGATATAATCTCGAGTTGGAATCAGAAGAAAGCAATGAAGATCAGGAACAAAAAAAAGAATGAGATAAAGCTTGAGCCAAAAAAGGGGAAAATATAAACATTGATAAATAAATAATTAATAAAAAACAGGGCAAAAGCTCTGTTTTTTATTAATTATTACTATCTTTTAAAAGGTAGTAAGGTAGTAATGATTAAATAAAAGTTTTTACCATAAAATAACCCTCTTTTAGGGGGTATTTAAACCACCCGTTTTCCGGGTGTTATATTTACTATAATTTAGATATATTTTTGGAGGGAATCAATGCATGAGACCTGTGAAGGTGGCAGTATTGAAGTGATTTGTGGAAGTATGTTCAGCGGAAAAAGTGAAGAGCTTATAAGGAGAGTAAGACGCGTTCAAATTGCCAGGAAAAAAGTAGAGATATTCAAACCCATGATTGATAATCGCTATGAATTCCAGTATATTTACTCTCACAATGGTAGCAAGATAAAAGCTGTTTGTATTGAACGACCCACAGAAATACTCAAAAAAATTAAACAGGATACAGATGTGATTGCTATAGATGAAGCACAATTCTTTAATGAGGAAATTGTCGAAATCTGCCAAACATTGGCAAATAATGGTAAGAGAGTAATTATAGCCGGTCTTGACCAGGATTTTCGCGGTGAACCTTTTGGCCCTATTCCAAAATTATTAGCAATTTCTGAATATGTAGATAAATTGCATGCAATTTGTATGATATGCGGGAAGTCTGCCACTCGTACCCAAAGATTGGTAAATGGGAAACCGGCAAATTATAATGATCCAACTATTTTGATTGGTGCTAATGAAAGTTATGAGGCAAGATGTCGCCAGCATCATCAAGTTAAAAAATAAAAAAATAAACTTAAAAAAGCAGGAATTTAAAGTTAATATGAAAATACAGCTGATTAATTATACTCGAAATCCGGAAGAAACAGTAGCTCAGTCTGCACGAGTGTGTTATTCTTCAAAATCAATTAAGGAAATAGCAGAATTTACAGATAGAAGTGCTCAGAAAAAACTTATAAAAAAAATAATGAGATTGGGTCATTTTTCTGTTTTGGAACATGTATCTTTTACTTTTGGTATCGAAGACATCTCTCGAGTTGCTACGCATCAACTTGTAAGACACCGAATTGCATCTTTTTCTCAAAGAAGCCAAAGATATGTTAAAGTTGGGAAAGAACAGGGATACATTGTACCTCGAACAATCCAAAATAACAGAGAATTATTATTAAAATTTCAAAAACAATTATCGAATAACCAAGATTTATACCAGGAAATGGTAGAAAAAGATATTCCCGCAGAAGATGCTCGTTATATTTTATCCCAAGCTATCAATACCAGTATTATATTTACTGCGAATGCTCGAGAATTAATTCATTTTTTCCGATTGAGATGTTGTAACCGAGCACAATGGGAAATAAGAGGAATAGCAATTGAGATGTTAAAGATGACTAAAAAAATTGCCCCTACAATATTTAATGATGCAGGGCCTCCTTGCCTGATAGGTCCTTGTCCTGAAGGAGAAATGTCTTGCGGGCATCCCTGGAAAAAGAGAAAGGAAAATGAGAAAGCAGTATAAATATGTTTAAAGAATTGGAAGAACTTGAAAAAGAATACCATAATTTAAATAAAGAGTTATCAAAACCAGAAATTATCTCAGATCAAGAAAAATTTCAAAAACTGGCAAAGAGACACAGTGAAATTGCTAAAACCGTCCAACTTTTTAGCGAATACAGAAAAATAGAAAAAGAAATTCAAGAAAATGCTCAGTTAAAAAAAGGCGAGAATGATTCTGAATTAAAAGAAATGATAGATGATGAGATAGCACTATTGAAAAAGCGTAGAGACAAGTTAAAAGAAGAATTAAACGAACTATTATTCCCGGAAGATCCGAGAAACAAAAAAGACATTATTGTAGAAATAAGAGCTGGAGCAGGAGGGGATGAAGCCGCCTTATTTGTAAGTGATCTTTTTCGCATGTATTCCCGTTTTGCTGAAAGAAATCATTGGAATGTAGAAATAATGAGCTCCAATCCGACCGGAATTGGTGGGTTTAAGGAAATCATTTTTGGAATTTCAGGTAAAAACGTTTTTGGTTCATTAAAACAGGAAAGTGGCGTTCATCGGGTTCAACGAGTACCTGTTACCGAATCAGGCGGCAGAATACATACTTCTACTGTTACTGTTGCAATATTACCCGAAGCAGAAGAAATAGAAATGGAAATCAATCAAAATGAGTTAAAGATAGATCGTTTTAGATCAACGGGACCAGGAGGACAGAGTGTAAACACAACAGATTCGGCAGTAAGGATTACTCATCTTCCTACCGGAATAGTGGTAACCTGTCAGGATGAGAAATCACAGCACAAAAACAAAGCAAAGGCGCTAAAAATATTACGGGCACGATTGCTGGACCGCTTGCAGAGAGAACAAAATAAGGAGATTGATCAACAAAGAAAAAAACAGGTAGGAACCGGTGATCGAAGTGAGCGAATCAGAACCTATAATTTTTCACAAAACAGGGTTACCGACCATCGTATTAATGTAAATTTTCATAATCTGGAAGAAATGCTTGATGGTAATTTGTATGACTTAATTTCATCTTTTAAAGAAAATAAGTAAAGGTCAGTTTTAATTAATAAGAGTATGAATAAAAATATATGTATTGGTGAGCTTTTAACCCAAGGTCAGTTAAAATTAAAAAAAAGTGGAAACTCTAATGCAAATCAGGAATCAGAATTATTATTAAGCTATCTCCTGAATAAAAAAAAGTTTTATTTATATTTATACCCTGATTTGCCCATTGCTTCTAAAAAAGTACAAAAATATTGCCGTTGGATACACCAGAGAAGTAAGGGGGTTCCCATCCAATATATTACCGGTTTGCAAAATTTCATGGGATTGGATTTCAAGGTTACAGAAGATGTCTTGATACCCCGTCCCGAAACAGAAATTTTGGTAGAAAAGGTAATTCAGTTAATTAATACCTTGCAAAAAAAAGACAGTTATTTATTCCTTGATATTGGAGTCGGATCTGGTGCGATACCAGTAACAATCTGCAATCATTTTCAAAAAACTGATAAAGATATATATTTTTATGGCATAGATATTTCTCAAAAAGCTCTTAATCTGGCTGATGAAAATATAAAAAATTACCATTGCCAGAATAAAATTAATCTTTTTCAGGGTGACCTATTCAAATCATTGGGTGTTTTCAAGCAGCCGATTGTTTTTGATGGGATTATATCTAATCCACCATATATTGCTCATGATGAGTGGGATGAATTATCAGAGGAAATAACCTTATATGAACCCTATGAAGCTTTCTATGGTGGCAAGGATGGTTTGAATTTTTATCGAAAAATTATTCAACAATCTCCCAAATATTTAAAAAATAATGGTTTTTTGGCTTTAGAGATTGGACATAAACAAAGAAAAGCTATTTACCAAATACTTACTCTCAACGGTTCTTATAAAAAAGAAATTATCACATTCAAGGATTATTATCAAAACGATAGAGGTATTATAGCATTTACCAACACTTCCAGGAAATAAAAAAAGGAGTTTAGTTTGAAACAAAAGAAAATACTTTTTGTATGTACAGGAAATACCTGTCGCAGCATTATTGCTCAAGCTTTATTCCAAAAAGAGAAAGAGGATTCTAACCCTGGATTAAATTATCAAGCTCATTCAGCAGGAATCGCTGCTATTAATGGCAAAAAAGCTACACCTGAAGCTATTTTTTGTATGGCAAAATACGGTATTGATATTGCTTCTTATCAGGCCAGACAGGTTGAAGAAAGTATGATTATTGAATCCTCTTTTGTTCTGGTAATGACACATCAACACTTGGAATATCTGAAAAAACACTTTCCATTAGCAGCAAATAAAATGTTTATGTTGAGACCTTTTTGTTGGCAGAGGAATCAAATTATAAATGAAGAAGTGGAAGATCCTTATGGAAAACATTTGTCTTTCTATGAAAAAATCTGTCAACAGTTGAAACAGGATATAAATAAATTAATTTATTGTTTAAGAGCAAGAGGAGATAGTTGAAAATGAAAAAAATTGCTATTGCCAGTGATCATGGTGGTTATGATCTAAAAGCTGAAATTGTAAGTTATTTAAAAGAAACAGGATATGAATTGAAGGATTTTGGCTGTTATGATAAAAAATCAGTGCACTATCCGGATTATGCTCATAAAGTTGGCTGGGCGGTGGCCAAAAAGGAATACCAATGTGGCATTCTTCTTTGTGGTACGGGGATAGGCATGTCAATTGCTGCTAACAAAATTAAGGGAATTAGAGCATCTTTATGTCATGATACCTTTTCTGCTAGAATGACCAGAGAACATAACGATTCAAATATTTTAACTATGGGAGGAAGGGTAATTGGCCCGGATTTAGCTAAAGATATTGTAAAAATATGGTTGATTACTGAATTTAGTAGGGAAAACCGTCATGTCCTCCGTCTTAAAAAAGTGGAAGATTTTTTTAACCAGTGTTGAATGATAATACAGGTATAAATGTTTTACATAAACAAGTAATAAGATATTTAAGGAGGATTTAATTTGAAAGATATAATCGTTCTGGATCATCCTTTGATTCAACACAAATTGACTATGATTAGGAACAAAAAAACAGATGTGAAAGATTTCCGTGAACTTGTAGATGAATTATCAAACTTGATGGCATATGAGGTAACCCGGGGTATCGAGCTGAAAGAAATAAACATTGAGACACCAATCGCAAAAACTAAAGGTAGGATAATTTCCGGTAAAAAAATGGCAATTGTGGCAATCCTCCGGGCAGGGCTGGGAATGGTAGATGGAATATTAAAGCTGATACCTTCGGCAAAGGTTGGACATATTGGTATGTATCGTGATCCCGATACATTAAAACCGGTAAGTTATTACGCGAAATTACCTAAGGATATTGATAAAAGAGAAGTTATTGTAGTAGATCCTATGCTGGCAACCGGTGGAACAGCGGTAGCATCTATTGAATATGTTAAGAAATTTACCAATTCCAATATAAAATTTATGTGCCTAGTGGCTGCTCCTGAAGGAATCAAGATGATGAAAAAACATTTTCCGGATATTATAATCTATACAGCAACTGTTGACGAGGGTTTAAATGAGCATGCTTATATTGTTCCAGGATTAGGTGATGCAGGAGATCGTTTATTCGGAACGAAATAAAAATAGTATCGAGTATCGAGCATGTAGTATGTAGTAAAAATTCTAAGGTAATAAGGCTAAGATGGGTTTTCAGATTTCAGTTATCAGTTTTCAGTAAAAAGCAATTCTGAGCATATATTTTTGCAAGAATGGAGTAAGGCAATATTGCATAAAATTACTTTATTTCTCGGAAATATGTAAATCACTCGATACGTGTTTTGACATAATACGCACGACGCAATAAGTTTTTAATTGATAAACCAGTTAATTGGAATATTGTATTTTTGTATTTAACTGTAAACTGAAAACTGTATTTATTTGTTTTTTTATTTGAACTAGATACTCGATACTCACGACTCGATACTATTTTTAGGGGGTTTAACTATGTCCAGGCCTTCCTGGGATCAATATTTTATGAAAATTGCCGAACTTGTGGCAAGTAGATCTACCTGTTTACGGAGAAATGTTGGAGCAGTTATTGTAAAAGAGAGGCGCATACTTGCTACCGGTTATAATGGTGTCCCTAGGGGACTTGTGCATTGTGAAGAAAGAGGATGCCTGAGAGAAGAACTAAACATTTCATCCGGTGAACATCAGGAGCTCTGCCGCGGACTACACGCTGAGCAAAATGCAATTATACAGGCAGCAATGTATGGCATCAGTATCCAGGGTAGTTATATTTACTGTACAAACCAACCCTGTATTACCTGTGCAAAAATGATTATCAATGCCGGGATTACCAGGATATTTTATCAGCATGATTATCCCGATAAATTTGCAAGAGATCTATTAAAAGAAGCAGGTATAGAAGAAATTTATTATGAATAAAAAGAAAAATAAAAAAATTAAAATTGCTTTCATTTTTGGAACACGCCCGGAAACAATTAAAATGTATCCTGCAATAATGGAAGCAACAAAATATCCAAATTGGATAGAAACAATTATAATATTAACTGCTCAACATCGTGAAATGCTTGATCAAATGATTAATCTTTTCAAGATTCATCCGAATTATGATCTGGGTGTTATGAAACATGGGCAATCACTCTCTCAAATCAATTCCCAGGCCTTGATAAAATTAGAGAAGGTTTTAAAAATATGCACACCTGATTTGGTAATAGTACAGGGAGACACGACTACAACCTTTTCAGCCGCCCTGGCTGCTTTTTATCAAAAAATAAATGTTGGACATATTGAAGCAGGGCTGAGGACATCAAAAAAATATTATCCCTTTCCGGAAGAAATAAACCGACGTTTAACAACTGTATTGGCAGATTATCATTTTACCCCAACAATAACGACGGCAAGAGCTCTTCTAAAAGAAGGTGTCGATAAAAAGAATGTATTTGTCACCGGTAATACTGTAATTGATACTTTGATGTTAATGCAGAAGAAAAAGATTTATTTTAATGATGATAAAATAAATGCCTTGCTTGGTAGTGATAAGCAAATATTATTAGTAACCATGCATAGACGTGAAAATTGGGGGAAACCACTTGAAAATCTTTGCAAAGCATTATCATTACTTAATCAAAAACAAAAAAATTTAGTCATAGTATTTCCATTACATAAAAATCCTATTATAAGAGAAATGATATTCAATCATTTAAGTGATAAAGAAAATATAATTTTAACAGATAGCCTTAACTATAAAGAGATGGCCCATTTGATGGCTATATCTACGCTTATCCTGACTGATTCAGGTGGTGTTCAGGAAGAAGCGCCTGCGTTGGGAAAGCCTTTGTTAGTTTTGCGATCAGAAACAGAAAGACCAGAAGTGATAAAAATTGGAGCAGCAAAATTAGTCGGTACCGAAACAAAAAATATTTTAGCGGAAGTCAATAAATTGCTTTCAGGAAGAGATAATTATCAAAAAATGATTGCCCATAAATCTCCTTATGGTGATGGTCAAGCCAGCAAAAGAATTATAGAATTCATTCTTCATCAATACCATTACCTGGATAAATCCCCTTTAGAATTTGTCTTTAAGCCCTAACAATAATGTATTCAGCAAATATAAGCACATTATATTGCCCGCTTTAGTAAACAGAAAAAAGTTATCCGCCTTTTGGAGGTTCTTAAAGACACCGGCTCTGCAGGTGCGATTTTTAGTTGATTTTTAGCAATTATAGTAATTAGGAAATTTTACTAAAAAAATAAATGACTCAATGTATGGGCTTATTCTCCCAATATGTTATAATAATAAACTATTGTTTTTTTTATTTAACCATTACCATCTTCTATGAGGGTGGTAATGGTTAAATAAAAAGGTTTTATCATAAATAAAGATCAAGAGAAGCTATCTGAACAAAAAGGAACCAGAAAAAAGATAAGGATGATTTATGTTTCCACTTTGGGATGAAATGCCAACTAGAAAAATACCCATTATTACAATTACTATTATTATTCTCAATGGATTGGTATATTACTATCAATTATTTATAATAACGGATAGTATGAGATTTATATATGCTTTCGGACTGGTTCCATTAGAAATAACCATGGGAACAGACCTGCTTCCGTATGGACCAACACCCATATATCTAACTATTTTTACATCTATGTTTATGCACGGAAGTTTTGTTCATTTATTCGGGAACATGCTTTATCTTTGGATTTTTGGCAATAATATTGAAGATTATCTGGGTAAATTTGGTTTTATATTGTTCTATTTTCTCTGTGGTATTTTTGCTGCCTTAATGCAGATTTTAATAAGTCCTTACTCAAAAATTCCAATGATTGGAGCAAGTGGGGCAGTTGCCGGAATATTAGGTGCTTATTTTATTCTTTTTCCAAGAGCCAGGATCACCACTCTCATTTTCTTCGGTTTTTTTATACGATTAATTAAAATGCCGGCACTTTTTGTGCTGGGTCTCTGGATCATTTTTCAGTTATTTTATGGATTTTCAAATTTGTCTCTACAGGGAGCAAATTCCGGCGTAGCCTGGTTTGCCCATATTGGTGGATTTATAGGCGGAATTATCCTGATTAAAATATTTAAACCAGGAAAAAATAAATCAAGTTTTTGATATATTTTTTTACTTAAGATATAATTTAGAAAAATATGTATTAGCTATATGGAAATGCTATTCTAGTTTTTGAAAGCAAAATTATGAAAGGATTGTTAAAGAATTACCAATGATTACTACTGTAACGCTTAATCCGGCACTTGATATTACCCTGGAGATGAAAGAATTTAAGCTGGATAAATATAATACGGTAAAAAAAGTGACTAGAATTCCTGGTGGAAAAGGCATTAATGTGTCAAAGGCAGTAAGAGCTTATGGGTTAGATACTATGGCACTGGGTTTTTTGGGTGGACATGCCGGCCATTTTATTGCTGAACAACTTAGAGAGAATGGAATTACTACCAATTTTTGGCACATAGAAGAAGAAACAAGAACAAATATTATCATTGTCGAGGAACAAAATAAAACACACACTCTATTAAGTGATCCCGGGCCAAGAATAACCAAACAGGATTTCGAAAGATTTAAATCAATATTTTCTCGTGTTATGTCCCAGAGTAAAATTGTAACTCTTTCGGGTAGTCTGCCAAATGATATTCCGGACGATGTCTATTATCAACTTATTGATTTGGCTCATCAGAAAAAAGTAAATGCTATACTGGATGCCTCGGGAATTCCTTTCGAAAAAGGTTTGGAGGCTAAACCAAAGCTAGCAAAACCGGATTTAAGGGCATCTGGTAATCGTGTTTTTAATAAAGCTGTAGATAGCCAGGAGGCTGCTATAAAAATTGCCCATGAGATTGTTAACCGTGGTCCCCAGATTGCCGTAATATCTTATCAGAACACCAAGGATATTATTGCAACCAAGGAAGAGGTGTGGTTAGCCGAAATTGTAAATAAAGAGGTTGTAAATATCATTGGGACAGCTGAAGCCATGCTTGCCGGATTTGCCATTAAAATAGTTGAAGAGGAAAAAGCAGATATGACCGATATGATTCAATTTGCCATGGCTTGTGGATTAGCCAGTGCTTTAACAGAGGAAGAAGAATTCCACAATAAAGAAGATATTATTCGATGTCTTCCCTGTGTAAAAGTAACCAAATTAAAGTAAAGATAGTAGGTGGAGTTTGTGAATATTAAAGATGTTATGTTAAGAAATACTACAAGCGTACTACCGGATTGCCATTTAGATGAGGTAATACAGATTATGGCTATTCAACGGATCAATGGTATACCGGTAGTAGATGAGGAGCAAAGGATAGTTGGTTTTATATCTTATCATGATATTATAAAATCATTGCTACCGAATTATTTAGGAATTATTAACAGCAATTCATTTATTACTGAGTTTATACAGCTCTCAAAAAAATTAAAAGAATATGCTCATCATAAAGTTGAAAAGTTTATGAAAAGAAATATTATCACAATTAATGAGGAAGATAATGAAGTTATGGCCGCAGACTTGTTGATTCGTAACAAAATTCACCATTTACCCGTGGTACGAAATGGCCACCTGGTAGGGGTTGTTACTATGAGGGATTTACTGAAAGCAATGATAGAAAAAGAAGAAAATATTGAACAAGAAGAAAAATCATGAAAAAAGGTTATTTTATATCACTAGAGGGCTTTGAAGGCTCTGGAAAAACTACCATTGCGCGCAGATTGTATCATATTTTTTCAGAAAATGGCTTTAAAACTATATTGACCAAGGAACCTGGTGGCACTCTGTCCGGTGATAAAATAAGAAAAATATTACTGGAAAAAGAAAGCGAAGGATTAGGTTACAAGGCTGAATTACTATTATTTGCTGCCTCAAGATCAGAGAATGTCAGGGTTAATATTCGCCCTGCTTTAGAAAGAGGGCATATTGTTATTAGTGATCGTTTTTTTGATTCCACGACTGCCTATCAAGGTTTTGGCAGGGGTATCGATATGAAAATTATTGGATATTTAAATTCTTTTGCCGTAGAAAATATTATTCCTGATATTACATTCTTTTTGGATGTTGACACTGAAATTGGTTTACAACGATCAACCCTCTTCAATAAGGGTAAGGAAATGCGTTTTGAAGATGAATTTATGCGCAAGAAAGAGATAAACGGTAAATTATTTTTAGATAGAGTAAGGGATGGATATCATCAAATTGCCAGAGATAATCCCGACAGAATTCGAGTAATTGATACTAATCGTGATATCCATTTAGTATTGAATGATATTGTCAATAGATTAAATCAACAATTATCTCAAAAATTTAACAGAATACTGTTAAAAAGGTAAAAGTGTATGAAAAAAATATTATATAGATGTAAGAGATGTTTGAATAGAATATGATAGATTTTAAAAATATTGTTGGGCATAAAAAATCAATCGAAATACTAAAAAATAGAATAAAATATAATAAAATAGGCCACTCCTATCTTTTTATTGGCAAGGAAGGCATTGGTAAAAAGATGACTGCCATCGCCTTTAGTAAGGCAGTAAATTGTACCAATCTTTCTAAAGAACAAAACCCCTGTAATCAATGTTCATCATGTATGAAAATTGAGAAAGGTATGAGTGCTGATTTTAATATTGTGTTTCCGCATAATTTAACCATAAAAATAGATCAAATCAGAGAATTAAAAAATAAAATCTATTTTCAGCCACTGGAAAATAAAAAAAAGATATATATTATTGACAATGCAGATAAAATGACCATAGAAGCTGCTAATTCTTTATTAAAAATTTTGGAAGATCCACCAGAATATGCCATAATTATATTAGTTACTGCGTTCCCCGATAAAATATTGCCCACTATTCTATCTCGTTGTTGTCAGTTGTTATTTAAACCTCTAAAAATTGCAAATCAACGAGAGGTGTTAAGAAAAAAAATACCCCTGGAAAAAGAAGAAAAGATAGAAAATCTTATTAGATTAACATATGGAAATCCAGGAAAAGCATTTAATTTGGCGGAAAACCAGCAAAAAATGAAAGAATATCAACAATGCATTGATATCCTGGCAAATATGAACCCAGAAGAAACGATTGATTATATCTTTAATTCAGAAAAAATGTTTGGTGAAGTTGTAAATTATTTTTCCAGTTTTACAGAGATGATGGTATTATGGTTCCGTGATATTCTTCTGTTTAAAATTGGTGGAGAACGAGAAAAAATTATTTTTCAGGACCAGATAAGTGCACTTAGGCGCTATGCGGAACACTATTCAAGAGAGAAGGTCATTAATATTTTAGAATATTTAGTAAACATTCCGGAAAAAATGGAAATACATATTAATCCCAGAACACTTTTAGAAAATATTTTGATTCAGTTAGGTGATAAATAATGCCAAAAATTATTGGTATTCAGTTTCGTAGTTCAAGTTTTATTTATTATTTTAAGAATGGTAAATATATCCTGGATGTTGGAGACCTGTGTGTGGTAAAAACTTCCATGGGTCTGGATATCGGGAAAGTTGTAGTGCCGATACAATACATTAAGCCCGAAGAGTTGGAAACGCCATTAAAAAAAATAGTTCGCAAGGCAACAAAAAATGATTTTGAAAAATGGGAAAGTATACAGATAGATGAACGTGAGGCATACAATATTTGTCATGAGAAAATTAAAAAATATCAATTAGATATGCATCTTATTAGATGTAAATATTTATTTGATAAAAGTCGCCTCATTTTCTACTTTTGCGCTGATAATCGTATTGATTTTCGCAATTTAGTTAAAGAATTAGCTTCAATATTTAAAACAAAGATTGAACTAAAACAGGTAGGTGTTAGAGACAAAGCAAAAATGATAGGAGGGCTGGGAATTTGTGGGAGGCCCTTATGCTGTTCTAGCTTTATGACTGAATTCAAACCTGTTCCAATTAATGTAGCAAAAATGCAAAGTGTTGCCTTGAATCTATCCAAAGTATCGGGAACTTGCGGAAGGTTAAAGTGTTGCCTTAATTTTGAATCACAATTCTACAAAGAAGAATTAAAAAAATATCCCAAACTTGGTAACTATATAAAAACTAAGGAAGGTAAGGAAGGCAAAGTTATTGAAGTTAATATATTAAGCCGATATATAGTAATGGAAACAATTGAAAAAGAAGATAATGAACATATCAGAAACAGGGTCAAAGTTAAATTTGAAGAATGTTATGATAATTCTAAAGAGAAAAATAGGAACAATGACCATGCAGGAAATAAATCTAAGTCCGGGAGAAATAATTGAAATTATGGGGAAAAATAATCTAAGAATCATTCAGGATAAAAACAATTATTGTTTTTCACAGGATTCAATTCTACTATCAGAATTTGTGAAAGTAAGATATGGAGAAAGAGTAATAGACTTGGGGACCGGCTGTGCCATTATACCCTTGATGATTTATAACCCAACTAAAAAAAATACTATTTTTGCGGTAGAGATACAAGAAAAGTTAGCTAATATTGCCCGAAGAAATGTTTCTTTAAATAATCTTGAAGAGAGCATTTCTGTTATTTCAGATGATATGAGGAATTTATTTAAGCAATTTCAAAGTGAATCCTTTGATGTTGCTACTGCCAATCCTCCTTATATACCACTTGGTAAAGGAAAACAGAACATAAGAGATAGTCAGTTATTGGCAAGACATGAGATTAATATTGATCTTGAAAGTCTTATATCAATATGCAACTTTTTATTAAAAAAGAGAGGTCGACTATATCTCATTCACCGGGCTGATAGGTTTATTCCAGTTGTCATGTTGCTTAAAAAATACCAATTTGAACCAAAGTTGTTACAATTTATTCATACCAGAAAAAATGAAAAAGCAAAGAGATTTCTTATTGAATCACGAAAAGAAGGGGGGACGGAATTAGAAGTCTTGTCTCCTCGCTTATTAAATCATTAAAAAGATTATATTGCAAAAGATACAAGAAGCATTATATGCTTATCAACTATAAAAAATGTTCTTCGATATTATACGATATATTGGGATATGAGCAATACTATTCAATAACAAAAGGAAGTGTTTTGGAAGAATCTACAGCTCAAGGAAAACTATATATATGTGGTACCCCTATCGGTAATTTGGAGGATATTACCCTGCGAAGCTTGAATGTCCTGCGCGATGTTGATTTAATTGCAGCTGAAGATACCAGGCGTACCAGAAAATTATTAAATTATTACAATATTGATAAACCCCTAACCAGTTATCATGAATTCAATAAAGATAAAAAGAGTCAATATATTTTAAATTGTTTAAAAAGTGGTCAGCATATTGCTCTGGTTTCAGACGCAGGTATGCCTGGAATTTGTGATCCGGGCTATGAAATTATCAATTTAGTAATTCAAAATAGATTTCAGGTTGTTCCCATCCCCGGAGTTTCTGTTTTAACGGCAGCATTGGCGATATCAGGGTTAGATGTAAACCGATTTGCTTTTGAAGGTTTTGCTCCCAAAAAAAAGAGTGAAAGAGAAAAATTATTTAATGATTTAAAATATGAGAAAAGAACAATAATTTTTTTTGATTCTCCTCACAGAATTATGGATACTTTAAAAATCATTAAAAAGAAACTGGGAGACAGAAAGATTGTTGTTAATAGAGAATTAACTAAGAAATTTGAAGAAATAAAAAGAGGTTATCTATCTGAAATCATCGTTGATTTAAGCACTAAGGAAATTAGAGGAGAGTTAACCCTGGTTTTAGAAGGCTTTAAAGAAAAGATGAATGCAGAAACATTTTTAATAGAGGATGCAAAGAAAAAAAGTGAAGTTAAAAAAAAGATAATAAATTACTTAAAAAAGGGATATTATAATAAAGATATTGTTCTACTTATTACCACTGAATATGATGTACCCAAAAATTGGGTTTACCAAAATATCTTGTTAATAAAGAATAAAGAGAAAGGATTATAAAAAAGAAAGATGGAAAAAGGAAAAGCTTATTATATTACCACTCCTATTTATTATGTTAATGATGTGCCTCATATAGGTCATGCTTATACTACAATCGCTGCCGATACCATGGCTAGATATAAGCGTCTCAGAGGATTTGATGTTCTTTTTGCTACCGGAACAGATGAGCATGGACAGAAAATAGCAAAATCTGCCGAAAAAATGGGAATAGAACCATTGGAACTGGCTAATCAAGTTGTAAAAAAGTTTAAAAATCTCTGGCCTATTTTAAATATCCGGCCTGATGATTTTATTCGGACCACCGAAAAAAGGCATGAAGAAGTTGTCCAAAAAATATTCAATCAATTATATGAAAAAGGTGATATTTACAAAGGAGAATACGAGGGATGGTATTGTATCCCCTGTGAAACATTTTGGCCTGAAACTCAAATTGAAGGGAATAAATGTCCGGACTGCGGCCGTTCAATTGAAAAATTCAAAGAAGAGAGTTACTTTTTCAAAATGGGTCAATACCAGGACAGATTACTTCAGTATATTCAGGAAAACCCTGCCTGTATTCAACCGGAATCCAGAAAAAATGAAATAATTCGTTTTATTCAGGGAGGTTTAAAGGACCAGAGTGTTACCCGCACCAGAAGCAGTCTCAATTGGGGGATTGATGTTCCTTTTGATCCCAAGCATGTGATTTATGTATGGTTTGATGCATTAATTAACTATCTCACCGTAGCAGGATACGGAATCGATGAAAAGAAATTTAATTTCTATTGGCCTGAGGCTGTTCACTTGATAGGTAAAGATATAGTGAGATTTCATACAATTATCTGGTTCACTATGCTTATGGCTGCTGGGATACAACCACCAAAAATGGTTTTTTCTCATGGTTGGTGGACTATCGAAGGTGAAAAAATGTCAAAATCAAAAGGGAATGTTGTGGACCCTTATCAAGTTGCAGAAGAATTTACTGCTGATGCCTTCAGATATTTTTTACTAAGAGAGTTATCATTTGGCCAGGATGGGAATTTTTCAAGACAATTGCTTATCCAGAGAATTAACTATGATTTAGCCAATGATTTAGGCAATTTACTAAGCAGAACAATTGCTATGGCAAAAATATTTTGTGATGGTAAAATACCGATTGCTTCCCGGGAAGAAGAAACATATGATGTAGACCTAAAAAAATTAGCTGAGGATACAGTTAATAAGGTTATCAATAACATGGACCAGATGTCTTTTAATCTTGCCCTGGAGAACATTTGGACGCTAATAAGAAGGACAAATAAATATATTGATCAAACCGAGCCCTGGTTATTGGGCAGAGACAAAAGCAAAAAAGAAAGATTAAATCAAGTAATTTATTATCTAGCAGAATCTCTGCGCATAATTTCTGTATTAGTTTCTGCTTTTATGCCGGAAACAGCATCAAAAATACGGAATCAGCTGGGCATAAAGGAAGATATCGAAAAAGTAACTATTCCGGAAGATACTAGGTGGGGCAAACTCAAGCCCGGTACTTTGGTAAACCCCGGTGACAATCTTTTTCCCCGAATCGAAGAAAAAAGGGAAAATAAACCAAAAAAATCGGCAAAAGAGGACATATCCGCGGGAGAAAAAACTCAAACCATTTCTATTGATGAATTTAAAAAATTGGATTTAAGGGTAGGGAAAGTTATTTCAGCTGAAGATGTTCCTGGAACTGATAAATTGTTAAAATTAAAAGTTGATTTCAAAAGCGAAGTAAGAACCCTGGTAGCAGGTATTAAGAAACATTACTTACCTGAAACTATTATTGGGAAAAATATTGTAGTTGTATTTAATTTAGCCCCGGCAAAAATCAGAGGAATTCAATCTCAGGGAATGCTTTTGGCTGCCTCAGACGGAGATAAAACAATTCTACTGACTACCGAAAAAGATATTAAAGCAGGAAGCAAAATACGTTAATTATATATTTTATTAAATATTTACCATAAAAGGAATTTAGGTGATACAATGAATAAAAGTAAAGATATAGAAAAACCAAAAAAAACTAAGAAAAAAGTGAAAAAAAATAATATTTTAGATCGTTATTTTAGTCATGTTGTCTTTATTTTCTTGGTAACCTTGTTAATTTTATTGATCAGCGGGCTGGTTCAAATAAACCAACTCTATAAATCTATAGATGAAATATCTTCCTCCTATCTGGAGGTAAATAAAGAAAATCAGATACTGAAAGAAAAGATCACCGAACAAAACAATAAATTGGATCTAATTTTTACACAATTTGAAGACTATTCTAAAGAGAGAATTAGTAAGGATCAATTTACAGAAATTTATATGCAGCTTCAAGAGTTAACCGGGATGATTTCCGAAGAAAATAAAAGGGAATATTATATTAATCGCATAGTAAATATCATTTCAGCTAATAATAGTCAATTGGAAAGTGAAACTATATATGGAATTGCAAAGACTATATATGAAACATCTCTAAAATATAACTTTAATCCATTGCTTGTATCTGCTGTGGTGAAAGTAGAAAGTAATTTTATAGTAGATGCTGTTTCTGATTCTTATGCCTACGGGTTATGCCAGGTAAGACGCTTTATAGCCCGTGAATTAGCGGAAAATATTGGAATTAAATGGGACGGAGCAGAAAAAACACTGTTTAATCC
>CAZPII010000003.1:0-30890 GCA_964586485.1 uncultured Atribacterota bacterium
CAAGCAGCTACCTATGGCAAGGAAGCATATGAAAGTTATGAAAATGGCTACCATGCATATATTGGCAAAAATTATATTACAGCTATCCAGCTATTAGAACATGCCATTGGGTTAAATCCTGATTTTAAAAACGCCCATTATTATCTTGCTTTAAGTTATTATCATTATGGAAATCTGGATGCAGCGATTCAGCATTGGGAAGAAGCAATTCGGCTGGATCCTTTCGATAATCATGCCAGAATTTATCTTAATAAAGCGAAGGAAGAAAAAGAATATGGGAGAGATGTAGTATGGCGTTTTAATGAAGGATATAAGCATTACATTGCCGGAGAATATGACGAAGCATTAATGGAATTTAAAATCGTAGCAAATATGAATCCGGATTTTGGAAAAGCCAGAATGTACTTAATGAGAACTTATCACCATTTAAACCAGATGGATGAATACTTAGAAGAAAGAAAAAAAATCACTGAAAGCAAAGCTTTTAGTGATGATTGGGAAAAAGAATACTATCTGCTGGCTTATGATTTCTTTTCCATAGGACAGCATAACATTGCTCTGGAAAATTTACGGGAAGCCCTGGAGATTAACCCTGATTATCTTGAAGCTAGATTTCTTATGGCTGAAACCCTTTTTCAGCTGGATCGTTTTGATGAATCTATTCTTCATTACCAACATATAATAGATAATTCTGATCATTATAAGGAAAGTGAGTACTATGATGATGCTTTATTGGGCGGAGGTTGGTGTGCCTATTTATTGGAGAATTATGCACAATCGCAGAAATATTTAGAGCTGCTAATAGAGGACTTTCCCAAAAGTACTCTGTATCAGGAAGGTATGCATAAATTAGGAAGGGTTTATTTCGAGCAAGAAAAATACCGGCAAACTATCGATATCTACGAAAAATTATTAGGGATGGATTCCCTGCAATATGATGTATCAGAAATACAATATTTTTTAGGCCAGTCTTATTTCTGGGTAGAAAATTACAGCAAAGCAAAAGAAATTTTGGCAATGATTATAGAAAATGATTCGGATTTTGATTTTATTGATGAAACAAAATATTTTTACAGTTTCAGCTTATTTAGAGAAGAAAGATATGATGAGGCATTGGAGGTATTAGAAGAGCTGAGTTCAAGTGAAAAAAGTGCTATAAGAGAAGAAGCTTCATATCTTTTGGGTAGGACATTGCTTGAATTAAAGGAATATGATAGAGTAATTACGGTTAATCAGAGTTTATTAAAAACAGATATAAATCATGACATGCGGGAAAGAGTTTTGTTCGATATAGGGTTATCATATTCCCGAAAAGGTTCCGATGAAGATGCTGTTTTATATTTTAGAAGAGTAATCAATGAATATCCTGAAAGGGAATTAGCTAGACTAAGCCGAATAGAGCTTGCTCAAAGCTATTATAACTTGAGAGAATATCAGGATGTATTAACTGTATTGGAAAATATTGATAGCAGAGAGGCTTTAGAAATAAAAATTGATTCTGCAAGAAGACTAAATGATGAAAATCTTCTACTTTCCCTTTATGAAGAATTAAGGAAAAAATACCCGGATGAATCCTTATCATTAGAAGAGTATTTTTCACTGGCAAAATCACAGTTTGAAAAAGAGGAATATCAAAGTGCAATTGATACCTTCAAGTTAATGGAAAATATGGAAAGTTTCGAAGAAATGGGCAGAGAAATTAATTACTGGCAAGGATTAAGCTATTATCGACTAGGAGAATATCAACTGGCTAATGATTATTTTCAGCGAAATTATAGTTTTGTAGGAGAAGAAAACGATATTGTTATAAAATCATTATATATGCTAGCTGAAACATATTATCAACAGGGAGACTATACCCAAGCGATTGATTATTATGAAAAATTTTTGGAAAACTACGATTCACATTCACTGGCAGAACATGTTTATTATAGCATTGGCTGGAGCCATTTGAATAATAATGATTATGCAAATGCATTATCATTATTTGCTTCATTTGTGGAAAACTATCCTGATAGTCAGTTTTTAGAAGAAAGTAAATTTTTGATAGGAAAAATCCAATTTTTAATGGAGGATAACGACCATTCTAAAACTTTCTTGGTTGATTTTATAAAAGAGTATCCAGAAAGCCAATACAGAGAAGAGGCGATATATATTATTGCTCAAATTAATCTGGAGGAACGACAATGGATAGATAGCATCACATATTTTGAGAGGCTGATAGACGAATACCCTGATAGCAAGTATCTGGCAGGTTCTTTATATGGACTTAGCTTGAGCTATTTTAAGAGATCCGAATATGATAAAGCTTTGAAGACTGGTGATAGCTATTTGAATTCTTATCCTTCAGGTTCTTTTGTATGTGATATTCTTTATATTACAGCAGTTTGCCTGGAAGAGTTAGACAACATTGCTAAAGCCGGTAGAAGATACGAAAAAATTGTTTCAGATTGTCCGGAAAGTACTTATCTTGAAAGTGCTCGTAAACAATTGGAAAACATAGGTTTAAAATAGTTTTTATGTCTGCAAAAATATAAGTTGATATTTGATTGTTTTAATCAGTTACAAAGAAGAATTGATACATATTGTTATTAGATACTAAAAAATATACAGATTTTGAATGATTTAGAGGAGGCAACTATTTAATGTTTGAACTATTTAATAAGGGCGGTTTTTTGATGTATCCCATATTTTTCAGTTCTTTGTTAGCGATCGCCATTTTCTTTGAAAGGATGTTTTATTTGAAAAGTATTAAAACTTCAACACGCAAGTTTGGCAGTCGCATAAGTGATTTGATCAGAAAAGGGAATATAAGATTTGCAATTACTGCCTGTCGTAAAAACTTTTCCCCCATATCGCAAATAATTTTGGCAGCTTTATTAAAATATGGTGGGTCAAGGGAGGAAATAAAAGAAACAATTGAAGACACCGCTAGTCAAGAGTTGGCTGTCTTGGAAAAGAATCTCCCGATTTTGGCAACTATCGGAAATATTGCTCCTTTGCTGGGTTTATTGGGTACGGTTTTTGGAATGATAAAAGGTTTTCAGGTTATATCAACAATGGGTGTAGGAAACCCGGAAGCGTTAGCAGGGGCTATATCCGAAGCCTTGTTAACCACAGCTTTTGGTCTCTCGGTAGCTATACCTACTATTGTTGCATACAATTACCTCGCACACCGAGTAGAAAGACAGATCAGGGAGATGGAATCAACCAGTGTAGAAATATTAGAATTATTATCTGCTGACCAGGAAATTAGTAAGGAAGGTGTTAAGGCTGATGAAGTTTTATCAACTCAATAATAAAACCCTAAAATTTGATTTAACTCCTTTAATAGATGTAGTCTTTTTATTACTTATCTTTTTTATGTTGACAACGACATTTATTAATGTAGAGAGTGGGGTAAAAGTTAATTTACCCAGCGGGGATTTTGCAGCCGTAAATGAAAGACAGGATATTGTAGTTACCATTACTGAGAATAATGTTTTGTATGTTAATGACCGTTTGATTGATCCTAATAATTTATCTGCAGTGATAAATGAACACATAAGAGATAATATTGATACTTTAATCGTTTTAGAAGCAGATCAAAATATCACTCATGGGAAAGTGGTCCGTGTGATGGATTTGGTAAAGAAGGGCGGGGCAGAAAGAATTGCCATAGCTACAAGGCCAAGTGAGGGTAACCAGTAAGGGAAAATGTTATCAAAAAGAGCAATTGTTAAATATATAATTAGAAAAAAGGTGATAGATTGAAGATGGCTGGATATAGGGCAAAAAGAAGAAAAAGCCGTTCTAAGAGTTTTTTGGGACGGTCTTTCTTAATATCAATAATAATTAATATCTTATTCATCTTTGTTTTTAGTAATCTTGTTAGTTTTGATATCCTCGATTTACCAGAAGAAGAAATAATGGTAACCATGATAGAACTGCCTGCTATACAAAATCCTGCTACCGTAAGACCTGAAATTATTAGAGAAGAGCCTGTTGCGGAATTAGAAGTAAAACCAAAAGTTGAACCTAACTTACCTGAACCGGCTAGAATTCAGGAAACTGAGACCCAACCGTTAGTAGAAAGAGAAGAAATTATTACCGAGCAAAGTAGTCCCAGGGTAGAGGTAAAAATGCCTGAAATTGAAATTCCGGCTTCTGAAGAATTAGCAGAGGTACCGGAAGATGTTTCTATGAGGCAGGATGTACAGGTAGCTTCCAGATCGTTAAGTCCCAGTATTAGCAGTCGAAGAGAGGTTGAAGGAGAAGTATTGGAGCAAGGACAGTTTGAAATGCAGGCAAGCTTGGGTGAAGAGGAGAGGGAGCGCATTGAATCTACTTATGGAGATATTGTAACACCAGGAAAAATAAGTACTTTACCAAATGTGAGAGAAAAAGAATCTCCCTTTGGGAGTAGGCCATTAGCTTTGATGATTGATAATGCAACAAGTGCTCGACCCCAAAGTGGTTTGGATAAAGCAAATGTTGTCTATGAAGTATTAGCTGAGGGGGGGATCACTCGTTTTCTGGCTGTTTATTCTACCCAGGAGTCTGACAATGTGGGACCTATTCGCAGTGCCAGACCTTATTTTATTACCAAAGCATTAGAACATAATGCTATATATGTACATGCCGGGGAAAGCCCTGATGCAGCAAGATTTATCAGAGAAGAAAGAATAGATGATATTAATGAACTGGTTCACTATCAACCATTCTGGAGGACTCAAAATCGCATACCACCTCACAATCTGTATACCTCAACAGAACAGCTCAGAGAAGAAGCACAGAAATTAGGCTATGTTGAGATGGTCAATAGAGAAGATTTTCAATTTGGAACGGATTCCGATGAAATATTAAGCGGTAGAGAAGTTGATAGAATTGATATTAGGTATAATGCAGATTATTCAGTAAGTTATCAATATGTTCCAGAAACTAAAAACTATAACCGCTTTATTAATGGTGAACCCCATATTGATGCAGAAACAGGAAGGCATCTTCAGGCAAAAAATATTATTATTCAAAATAGTGAAAGAAAGGTATTAGATAATGAAGGGCGTCTGGCAATAGATTTTACCGGAGAAGGTAGCGGGTTGGTTATTTTTAATGGCAAATCAGAAGAAATTACCTGGGCAAAAGATAGTGTGGACTCACAAACACTTTATTATGATCAAGAAGGAGATCTGCTGGCAATCCAGCCTGGAAATGTTTGGATTCAGGTAATTCATCCGGATACAGAAGTGAGGTATTAAAGCAATAGATTATTTAAACTTATTATACGTTATACGGAGGAAAACTAATATCCTTTAATCTAAATTATTTGGTAATTTTAAAATTATGAATTCAAAGAATAACCAGCAGAAAGAATTAATTGAATATTTTTTAGATTATCTTTCCCTTGAAAGAGGGCTGTCTTCCAATACAATTATTTCTTACCGCTATGATTTATTAAAATTTTATAAATTTATTGTTATGCATAAAAAGATAACTTTTCAAACTTTAGATCGTGAAATCCTTTCTGAATATTATCATTACCTGAATAAAATCCAACTGGGTATTAATTCTATATTTCGTAATTTGGTAGCACTTAAAATGTTTTATCGTTTTCTGTTGACCGAGGGTTTTGTTAAAAGTGACTTAACCAGATTTATTGAATTTCCAAAATTGAAAAAGAAACTTCCTCAGGCACTTAATATAAAGGAATTAGAAAAGTTGTTGGAAGAAGATAATTTTAAAGGTATTTTGGGAAAAAGAGATCAATCAATGATAGAACTTTTATATGCAACCGGTATGAGGGTAACAGAATTGATTAATTTAAAAAAAAATGATATTAATCTGGAGCATCATCTATTGAAGTGCACTGGAAAGGGAAGCAAGGAAAGGTGGATTCCATTCAATGCGAGAGCAGACCAACTTTTGCAGGATTATATTAATTTTTTTCGGCCAAAATTGGTAAAAAACAAAGAAATAGATTTGTTGTTTTTAAATAGTCATGGACAACCTCTTTCACGTCAAGGGATATTTTACCTAGTAAAAAAATATGCCGGAATGTCGGGTATAAAAAAGAAAGTAACACCACACACGCTAAGACATACACTGGCAACTCATTTAATTGAAAATGGCGCAGATTTAAGAACAGTTCAGGAAATGTTAGGTCACTCTGATATTTCTACTACCCAGATTTATACCCATGTAAGCAGGAAGTGGATTAAGGAAGAGTATTTTCGAGCATTTCCGAGAGTTTAGAAGTTGCCGAACGAATTTCGGCAACTTCGTATTACGTATAGAATATACCGTATACTTTTTTGGACTCAATGCCAGGCACTCGGTACTTAATACCATTTTATAGGGAGGATAAAAAAATGCCAGAAATGATGAAAAAAATTAATGAAAGCATCCAATCTATACGAGAATACAGTAAAGCTGTACCTGAAATTGCAATCATTCTAGGTACTGGCCTGGGGAAGCTTGCAGAGGACATCAAGGAAAATATAACTATACCTTATAAAAAAATAGTAAATTTTCCGGTTTCCACAGTTAGTGGACACAGCGGCAACCTGGTATTAGGAAGTTTGCAAGGAAAACAAGTAGTAGCAATGCAGGGTAGGTTTCATTTCTATGAAGGATATAATATGCAAGAAATTGCTTTTCCTGTAAGAGTAATGAACAAATTGGGTGCTAGTGTTATTATTATCTCAAATGCAGCTGGTGGAATGAATCGCTTCTTTAAAAGAGGTGATTTAATGTTGATTGCAGACCATATTAACTTAATGGGAAATAATCCATTAATCGGTCCCAATGATGAACAACTTGGTCCCCGATTTCCGGATATGTCTGAGGCTTATGACCGAGAATTAAGAAAAATAACTGAAGATATTGCCCTTGAAGAAGGTATTCGCTTACATCAAGGGATTTATGTAGGGTTGCCCGGTCCAATGTTGGAAACACCGGCAGAATATCGATTTCTTATAAAAATGGGTGCTGATGCAGTAGGTATGTCTACAGTTCCCGAAGTTATTGTTGCCAATCATATGGGAATGCGGGTCCTGGGAATATCATGTATTACCGATTTAGCGGTTGATGGTGTGATAAAGAAAATCCATTTTAAGGAAATATTGAAGGCAGCTGCCCAGTCAGAGCCAATGATGACCAAACTTGTAAAAAGGTTAATAAGCAATATTAATGAATAATTTTATTAAGATAGCCTTACTAGCTATGTTACCAGTAACTGAATTAAGAGGAGCAATTCCAATTGCTATCAGCTACTATCATTTACCGGCTTTACCAAGTTATATCTTTGCTGTTTTGGGAAATCTTGTTCCCGCATTTTTTTTGTTAATATACCTTAAGCCGTTTTCGAAATTTTTACGAAAGTGGCATGTGTTTGATTTATTTTTCAATTGGTTATTCCAAAGAACCAGGAGACATGAAAAGCGCTATGAAAAATATGGGGCATTGTTTTTATTATTTTTTGTTTCCATACCATTTCCCGGAACAGGCGTTTGGACTGGTTCAGTGGCTGCTTTTTTATTTGGTATACGTTTTTGGTATGCATTCCCTATGATGGTTGGCGGTGTTATCATTGCCGGCATTATTGTTACCTGGACCAACCTGGGAATCATTAACTTGTTTATTTATTAATTGGATATGATTTTTATTTAACTAGAAAGACAAAGCTATGTTAACTGAAATATTTTTAACTTTAAAGTCACCCGTTACACGGGTGCGATATTTAGGTCTTGATATATTTAAAAATTTTTCTGAATTAGGATTATTTATATTATGAGAAGAACAATTGAATGGAAAGAAAATGCTGTATTAATGATTGACCAGAGAAAACTACCCCACAAGCTGGAAACATTGACTTGCAAGGATTATCACGAAGTTGCAAAAGCAATAAAAAAAATGGTGATTCGGGGAGCTCCTGCTATTGGTGCGGCCGCAGCATATGGAATGGCTCTTGCTGCTAAAAAATCAACAAAAAAAAGTAGTGTTCAATTCATACGTGAATTAGAAAAAGCGAAAATAGAATTATCGTCCACCAGGCCTACTGCTATTAACCTATTTTGGGCTTTAAAAGAGATTTGGAATATTGTAGAGGAAAAAAAATATACAATTTGTGAATTGAAGGAAAAAATATTATTCAAGGCAGAGCAAATAGCAGAAAATGATATTAAAATAAATCATATGATTGGTGAGAATGGAGTAGAATTGTTTAACGAAGGAGATACTATTCTAACACATTGTAATGCAGGATCATTGGCAACTGTTTCTTATGGTACAGCCCTGGGTGTAATTCGGTCTGTATTTGAAAAGAAAAAAAATATAAAAGTTTTTGCCAACGAGACTCGTCCGGTTTTGCAGGGTGCCAGAATTACTGCCTGGGAGTTACAATATGATAATATTCCGACAACACTCATCTGTGATTCTGTGGCCGGTTTTTTAATGTCACGCGGAAAAATAAATAAAGTCATTGTAGGTGCAGATCGTATTGCATCCAATGGCGATTTTGCAAACAAAATCGGAACCTATAGTATTTCGGTATTGGCAAAGGAACATCGGGTTCCCTTTTTTGTGGCAGCTCCTATTTCTACTATTGATTTTTCTATTAAAAAAGGATTAGAAATACCGATCGAGGAGCGGGATTCTAAGGAAGTAACAACTATTTTAGGTAAATCCATTGCTCCCAGAGATATTGATGTTTATAATCCCGCTTTTGATGTTACCCCAAATCATAATATTTCTGCAATCATTACAGAAAAGGGAGTTATTTTTCCTCCTTTTGCCATTAACATAAAAAGGGTTATAACAAAAATTTCAAATTGAAAAACAGAGGTAAAATAATGCAAAATTCAAATAAATTGTTAATTACCGGAGGAAATAAACTGAAAGGGACTGTGGTTATTGACGGTGCTAAGAATTCCGCACTTTCTATTATGGCTGCTTGTCTTCTATCCAGTGAAGTAAGTGTTTTAAAAAATGTTCCGAAATTAAAAGATGTTTATAGTATGATTGAAGTAATCAAAACATTGGGAGTTCAAGTAAAATGGGAAGGAGATAATACACTTTCTATAGATCCGGATGATTTTAATAATTACGAAGCTCCTTATGAATTAGTTAAAACCATGAGGGCTTCCTTTCTGGTAATGGGACCACTATTGGCCAGATTAAAGAAAGCTAAAATATCACTTCCCGGAGGATGCGCCATAGGTGCGAGACCGGTTGATTTTCACCTGAAAGGATTTCGCGCACTGGGTGCAAATATTACTACTGAAAAAGGTTATATCAAAGCAGAAGTTAAAAAATTAATAGGAAATGATATTTACATTGACTTCCCCAGCCTGGGTGCCACTGAAAATATTATGATGGCTGCCTGCCTGGCAGAAGGAACTACTATGATAGAGAATGCTGCCAAAGATCCGGAAGTAATAGAATTAGGAAATTTTTTAAATAAAATGGGAGCAAAAATTATTGGTTTAGGCAGTGATATTATAACTATTCACGGTGTAAAAAAGCTAAAAGGGATAAATTACCGAATTATACCTGACCGAATTGAGGCGGGCACCTATATGATTGCAGCAGCAATTACCAGGGGAGATGTAGAAATAAAACATCTAAATGCATATTACTTAAAATCTTGTATTGTTAAATTGGAAGAAGCTGGACTGAATGTAAATATTAAAGATGATAGCGTATTTATTTCCGATCCAAATAATATTAAATCTGTTGATATTAAAACCATGCCTTTTCCGGGATTCCCAACTGATATGCAGGCCCAGTTTATGGCTTTAATGTCAATAGCAAACGGAACTAGTATTATCACGGAAAATGTATTTGAAAATCGCTTTGCTCATGCCGGTGATTTAAGAAGGATGGGAGCAGATATCAAGATAGAAGGTAGAAACAGCATTATTAAAGGTGTTAAAAAACTTAGTGCGGCTCCAGTTATGGCTTCTGATTTAAGAGGAGGAGCAGCATTGGTAATAGCAGGTTTGGTAGCAGAGGGGACTACTGAAATTAATAGAATATACCATATTGATCGAGGATATGTCAGACTTGAAGAAAAATTAAGAGCTTTAGGTGCAAACATTAGAAGAGAATAAGTGGCAGATAATTTAAAAAAATAATATTTATGGTACAATAATAGTTAATTTTGTTTTTTTATTTAACCATGAAAAAGCACCTTCTAAGAAGGTGGTAATGGCTAAATAAAGGTTTTACCATAAAAATACCAAGATAAGCCATATGATAATTTTTCACCTGAAATCCAAATAGTCATATTACTTAGAAATATTAACCCCCTTTTAGGGGTTCTGAAAGCCACCCGCTTTACGGGTGCAATATTTATTGGAAAAGAAATTAAGATCGATAAAGGAATTGGGATTTGTGAGGAGGTACTTTTCATTATGCTAGGAATGGATAAAAGTTTAGGAATAGATTTGGGAACCGTAAGTGTACTAATATTTCAAAAAGGTAAAGGAATAGTTTTACAGGAACCCTCAGTAGTATCCATATACAGAGATACCGGAAAAGTATTTGCTGTAGGGAAAGAAGCCAAGAATATGCTTGGTAAAACTCCTGGAAATATTATTGCTCTGGAGCCTATGAAAGCAGGAGTTATTGCTGATTATGATGTAACGGAAAAAATGTTGACTTATTTTATAAAAAAGGTTTCTTCTAACTCAAAATTATTTAGACCACAGGTAGTAATTTGTGTTCCTGCTGGTGGTACGGAAGTGGAGAAGAGGGCAGCTCTGGAAGCTGCTGTTCAGGCAGGTGCCAAAAAAGCTTATTTGGTAGAAGAATCAATCGCTGCTGCCATTGGTGCTGGCTTGGATATTAGTGAACCTTATGGCAATATGGTTGTAGATATAGGAGGTGGAACAACAGACATTGCTGTTATTTCTTTAGGAGGAATAGTAGAAAGTGAGTCCCTGCGAGTAGCTGGTAATAATTTTGATGAAGACATAATTAAATATATAAAAAGTAAATATAATCTCATGATTGGAGAAAAAACCGCTGAAAATTTAAAAGTAGAAATAGGTACAGCTATGGAACCGGAAGAGGAAAAGTATGCCGAAATCAGAGGGAGAGACCTTGTTTCTGGATTACCAAAAACAATTGAAGTAGGTTCATCTGAAGTGCTGGAGGCCATCTCAAAGACCCTGGAGACAATATTAGATGGTATCAGGCTAGTATTAGAAAGAACTCCTCCGGAGCTTTCTGCAGATATTGCTGATAAAGGAATGATCCTTACCGGAGGGGGTGCCTTGCTGAGAAATTTTGATGTACTATTAACTAAAGTTAATAAAATCCCTGCTTATGTTGCTGAAAATCCCATATCTTGTGTTGCCTTAGGAGCCGGAAAAGTATTGGATCAAATTCATTTGTTAAAACAGGGTTTAATTAGTAGTACACAACGTTAAATAAAATGGTTTTACCATAAAAAGATTGAGTTAAGCCATGTGATGATTTTCTCCTGAAGTCTAAAGCAGGCAATCCAAAAAATCAACCAGGGAAAAGACACACCTCCTTTAGAGGTTCTTAAAGCCACCCGCTTTGCGGGTGTGATGTTTACCGGAATTATCAATTAAATTATTAAGAAAGTCGAATACGAAATGTTTATGTTGTTATCTTTTAAAATGAATAAAATAAGGCAAAAAACGAATTTAGTTCTTTTCTATTTCTTTATTTTGCTTATATTATGTACAATTTTGACTCAATCTATTGCTTTTGCTCAAGATGAGTTTATTTTTATTGATGAAATATATCCAGGTTTGGAAGGGATTGGCAAGACCGTATTTTCGGGTACAGAGGTCGAGAATTTTAATGTCCAGGTGATTGATGTTATCCTGGGGACAGAGGTTAATCTTCCATATATATTAGTTAAGCTGAGTGGGGGGGAAATCGACAAAAATGGCGGGATTTCTGCTGGAATGAGTGGTAGCCCCGTTTATTTGGAGGGAAAACTAGCAGGTGCAATCTCACATGCCTGGGAAATGAGTGACCACAATTTATGTCTGATAACACCTATTGAAAAAATGATTACCTTATTTGACCAAACTCTAAAAGTGCCATCGAAAAGTATTTCAGATATTGCCGACCGGGAAGTTGTATCCATTAATCTAGATGATGAGTTAGAAAAAAAGTTGATTGAAAGTATTCCTGATTTTAACAATACCTACAAAATATCTTTATTAAAAAATTCGTCTATCAAATTTGAATATTTACAAACACCTTTATTGATAAGTGGCTTTGATGGACGAGCAAAAGATCTCTTGGAGAAAAAAATTCAAAATCAGGAATTGATATTTATTCAAAATATTTCCAGCTACCAAGGTATTAACGAAGAATTAGAAATTGAAACAGGCAAAAAAGAATTAAAGCCTGGTTCCGCCGTTGGAGTGCAATTATCTGTTGGAGATGCAAGTATTCTTACTATTGGTACCGCCACCTATTGCAAAGACAATTTTGTATTAGCTTTTGGCCATCCGTTTATGCATCAGGGCAATGTCTCTCATCTATTTTCCGCTGTTTATATTTATCATAGCTTTCCAAGTATGGTTATGCCTTTTAAAATTGGCGCTCCTTATCGTTTGCTGGGAGAAGTAATCCAGGATCGTGAAGTTGGTATTTTGGCCCAGCTAAATCAGTTTCCAAAAATTGTTTCCTGTAAAATAATTACAACTGATTTGGATCGTAATATAAAAATATTAAGTGGAACAAAGATGGTGCCAGATAAAAATGTCTTACAAAGTGTGGTGCCAGCTTTTATTGTTCAATCTATAGATCATGCAATTGACAGAGTAGGTCAGGGAACGGCAACCGTTCGTTTGGATGTTCAATCTACTAATTCAAGAAAAAATATAAAACAAGAAAATATGTTTTTTAGTAAGAATGATATTGCCATAAAATGCGGGGAAGATTTAGAAGAAATATTTGATTTAATAAACAATAATTACAGTGAAAATATAGAACCAAGTGAGATTAGTATTGATATTACTATAAGAGAACAAAACCAAAGTGCCATTATAAAAGAAGTAATATTAGATAAGGAAGAATATTTTCCCGGGGATACTGTAGAATTACGGTTAACTGTTAAACCTTTTCGACAACCTGAGGAAACAAAAATTGCTAAAATTGAATTACCCGGAGACATTGAAACCGGAGAAGCGATATTAATGGTTAAAGGAGGAGCCTCCTCCGAAACAATTAATAATAATAAGTCCTTCCAGGATAAAAAACAGTATTTGCTGAATGGTTGGGATGATATTCAGAAGTATGTTAGTGAAAAAACGAGAAATAACCAAATCAATGCTGAGTTAATTTTGATCAATAAGCAGGAAAAGTTAATGTCAACAAATACACTGGATGAACAAGTGGATAAGAATGAATTAACAACGACATTAGACACTAGTTTTATCGTAGAAGGATATCATGAAGTATATGTAAACATTAAAAACAAAGAAAATAAGGATAAGGATCAGATTGATGAGTAATGTTGCTGTTATTGCGGCGGCCGGAAACGGGGAAAGATTGAATTGCCATAATAGCAAGATGCTGGCAAATATTTTAGGTAAGCCTCTACTTGCTTATACATTAGACAAATTTGAGCAATCGGATAAAATTGATGAAATTATATTGGTTGTTAGATCCCAGGATAGTTATAGCATAAAAGAAGAAGTACTAAAAAGATATAAATATAATAAATTAAATTCAATTGTAATAGGGGGAACAACCCGGCAAGAATCGGTATACCGAGGGTTAAAGGCTATCAAAAGAAATGCCTGCACTGTTTGTATTCATGATGGTGCAAGACCTTTGGTTCAAAGATGGATGATTGACAAAACGATGAATATAGACACTAAATATGATGGTGTTATTTTGGCAGTTCCGGTTATTGAAACCATCAAAAAGGTATTTTCACAAAACGAGATAGTGGTAGGGAAAACAGTAAATCGTAATAAATTTTGGGTTGCCCAAACACCTCAGAGTTTTAAACTGGGTTGTATCTTAGAATTGCATCAGAGAGCCCAAGAAGATGCATTGGTAGTTACCGATGATGCTTCCATTATTGAACATTATGGAGGTAAAATAAAAATTGTTTCAGGTTCCAGGGAAAATATCAAAGTAACCACACCTATTGATTTGATATTAGCGGAAGCGATAATTAAAAAATATTTATGATAAACAAGACTATTAATCTAAAGAGTTATGCAAAAATAAACCTATATTTAGATATAGGTGAAAAATTAAATAACGGCTATCACTCTATAGAAACCATCTTTCAAACAATTAATTTGTTTGATGAGATTTATCTTGAAAAACTATACAAACCTATCTTGCAATTAAAATGCAATCACCCTGAAGTACCAGTCAAAGAAGATAGTATTATGTATAAGGCTATAAAATCAATCATAAAAGATAGGAACATGGGATTAGCAGTATCTATTTATAAAAATATTCCGCTTGCTTCAGGTTTAGGGGGTGGTTCTTCAAATATTGCTACTATCTTATTAGGTGTTTGTAAGTTATTCCACTTGAAAATAAGCTTATCGCAATTAACTGTTCTGATAAGCAAATTTGGGATGGATATGCCTTTTTTTATCAGAAGAGGAACAGTTTATGCTAGGGGGAGGGGAGAAATACTGTTTCCTCTTCTGCCTATTGATCCGCCAATACATCTAATATTGATTAATCCGGGTATAAAATTATCTACAAAATGGGCTTACCAAATTTTTGATGAAGAAACAAGGGAAGTTCCCAAAAAGCCACATTTGAGTATTGACTGTTTTTTAAAACAGAAAAAAGTAATTCAGTTAAACAATATTCAAAAAATTACCTATAATCATTTTGAAAAATTACTCAGCAAAAGATATCCCGTTATTAATGAAATGATAAATAAATTAAAACAGGAAGGTGCCTTGGTTGCCACCCTATCCGGAAGTGGCCCCACCGTTTATGGAGTTTTTGAAAGTAAACCCAAGGCAGATGAAGCCTATCATAAGATTAAGGATAAGTATCCTTTTGTATATAAAACAAATACTGTGAGAGCTGATAATATTATCTTAGAAAATTAATACACGAATAGATGCTTTTATCAGAAAGAGGCACGTCTCTTTTAGGAGTACTTAAATCACCCTCTATACGGATGTGTTATTTATTGCTGATCAGGAGAAAAGAACTAATGAAAATAGGTTTTGGATATGATATACATCGCTTAAAAAAAGGTGAAAAATTGATTCTTGGTGGTGAGAGTATTAATTATGACAAAGGTCTGCAGGGGCACTCTGATGCTGATGTAGTTATACATGCAATCATAGATGCACTGCTTGGGGCTTCCGGACAAGGGGACATTGGTAGACATTTTCCTGATAATGATCCGAAATGGGAGGGGATATCCAGTATGTATTTATTGCAGAAGGTGAAATATTTGCTGGGACAAAAGAAATTCAAGATACATAATATTGATGTTACAGTAGTATTGGAAAAACCAATATTACTATATTATTCTTCTAGAATGAAAAAAAATATTGCCGGTGTTTTGGATATTCCTGAGGACTATATCAACATCAAAGCTTCAACTAATGAAAAAATTGGATTGATTGGCAAAGAAGAAGCAATTGCTACCTTCTGTGTTGCCTTATTAGAAAAAATCAGATAATGTTATAAGTGTAAGCCCAATTTGCTGATACTAATTCAGGACGAAAAGCAAGAATTGAGATAATATGATAAAATATATCTTGTTGTTTGCTAAAATATAACAGGCTAATTTACAGATGTCTTTCAATATCGCAAAATGATGAATATTTTATAAGTTTTTGAAGAAAAATATTAAAATGGAAGGAGAGACAATGATGGATAAAGACAAGCAATATCAGGAAAATCAGGAAAATATCAAAGATAATAAAAAGGCTAACGATAAAGAGCAAAAATTATATCCGCATCAATTGCCTCTGCCAACCTTGTTTGCCTGGTTTATTGGGATTTTGAATGGCAAGGCATGGGAATATTTAGGATTAATGATGAATCCTGAAACAAAAGAGTTGAACCAGGATCTTAAGGAGGCAAAGGTTGCAATAGATAGTATTGAGTTTTTATTAGAAAAAATTAAAGGCAAATTGGAAGTAGAAGACAAAAAACAGTTGGAAAATATCCTGGCAAACCTGCAAATGAATTATGTTGAAAAAACCAAAGAAAAAAGAAAAGATAATTTATCCCAAAAGTAATAACTGTAAAATAGTATAAAAAGAAAGTGTTTAGTACTAACTGATAGAATATTTGGAAAGAGGTGGATATATGACCACAGCTATTTGTGTAATAAGAAGAATATTAGTAATAATTCTTTTGCTTTTCATTTTATTTTTTTACGTAAATATTTCTGTTATTGCTCAGGATGCCCAGACCTACTATCAAGACGGATATCAGTACTTTTCTCAGGGTGAATATCAAAAAGCTGAAGAAAGTTATCAAAAAGCGATTGATTTAAACCCGAGTTTTGAAGATGCTCATTATTGGTTAGGCAAGGTATATCGACAGATAGGACAACATAATAAGGCTGTACAACAGTGGATAGAGGTACTGAGAATTAATCCAAGAAATCCATATGCTTTTAGATATCTGAATGAAAGCTTTCGTAATACTTCTGCGGTTAATAGCGAGAATGCAGGTGATTATTTAAATGAAGGAATAAGAAGATTAGATGTAGCCGATGATGCCTTTCTTAATGGAGATGATTACAGTAGCTTTGAGTTGCTACAAGCTATTCCTTATTTCAAGAAAGCCCTTGAGTTAGAAAGTAATTTAACTGTAGCCCACTATTGGTTAGCGGAGTTATACCAGATTTTATCAAAAAAAATAAGTTGGCAATATACTTCTATGTCAATTAGTAGTTTTGAAAAAGCAATACAGATAGAGGAAGAGCAACACCCATATGCTTTTAAAAGACCTTCTGAATATTGGTATTCCTATCAAGAATTGATAATAATCTACAAATCTCTGGGTTTAAATGAGAGAAGAGAAAATTTAATAGCAAAATTAAAAGAAGTAAAAACAGCCCCTTATGTAAATACTTTAACACAGGCAGGATATGATGGTTATGGGTATCCTGACCAAATTGAAATTATTGAACAAGGCGAAGAATTGATTGAACTCTGGAAGTATATAGAGGAAAATAAAGTGTTTAGAATTATTGATAAAGAAGTGGTAGGGGAAGAATTGACTTCTACCTCTTCCCAGGAGAATACTGTAAATCTGTCTGAAGAAAGGATAGAAGATTTGGAAGTAATTAATGAAAATTAATAATGGAGAAAAAGGGATTAATCAGAAGAAGAGTGACATTCGAATTGGTATCATGGGAGGTGTGTTTGATCCTATTCATATCGGACATTTATTTACTGCTGAAGAAGCGAGGATAAAGTTTTATTTGGATAAAGTTATATTTGTTCCCTGTCTTTCTCCTACCCATAAAAGAAATGATCGGGTTACTGAGGTAAAACATCGGCTAAAGATGTCTTATCTTGCGGCTGACAGTAATCCCTATTTTGAGGTATCCAAAATTGAAATCAACCGACCAGGTCCTTCTTATACTATTGATACAATAAAAGAGTTTCGGAGAATTTATGGATGGGATGCAAGCATATTCTTTATAACTGGTGCGGATGCTTTTCTGGAAATCGAAACATGGTATAAAAAAGATGAATTATTAAAAATGTGTCAATTTGTAGCAGCAACCAGACCAGGTTATGATTTAAGTAAATTACATAATAATTTCAAGAAAGTACTACAAGTTATGGAAATACCCGCATTGGCTATTTCTTCAACTGATATAAGACATCGAATAAGAAACACTTTAAGCATCAAGTATATTGTGTTAGAAGAAGTACGAGAATATATCTATCAGCATAAATTGTATATACAGAAAGAGACTGTAGCAGATAGTGCAAAAAAACAGAATGAATAATCTATAAAAGTGACTATGAAAAATATAGAAGAAATCGATTTACAATTAAAAAAGATTTTGAGTAAAAAAAGATATCAGCATTCCTGCCAAGTTGCCGGATTAGCAGAAAAAATTGCTGAATATTACCATATTTCATCGAGAAAAGCTAAAATACTTGGTTTAATACATGATTGTGCCAAGGATTATTCTTTTGTCCAATTAAAAGAATCTTTGGAGAAGTATCATATTCATCTGAATGAAATTGAAAGACTAATTCCGGGTATATGGCATGCTTATATAGGTGTGGAAATAGCCAGGAATATTTTTAGAATTCATGATCAGGAAATGTTAGATGTTATAAAGTACCACAGTACTGCTTCTAAGCACCTGAGTTTATTAGGTAAAATAATATATATTGCAGATAAAATTGAACCGGGAAGAAATATTGAAAATATAGGGAAAGTAAAGGAATTAGTATGGAAGGATATCGATCAAGCAATGCTAGAATTACTCAACCAGGAACTCAAACAGTTAATTAATGGAAACTTGATAATCCATCCCGATACACTACAAGCCAGGAACAAAATATTATATGATTACTCGAAGGATTGAATAATGAGAAGACCAAACAGAGAAAATGGAAAAAAGAAAAATAAGAAATATTTTCAAGTAGCATTGTTTGTTTTATTGTTATTTGTTTCTTTTGCCTTTTTGTATATTTTTAATTTGTTACCTTTTGGTTCCGATATTCTTGCATATGAGAGATTAAATATTCTAGCAGTTGGTACGGATACTGCCGAGAGTAAAGGAAGAGCAGATACAATCCTCGTTTTGAGCATTTCTCCTAAAACAAAAGATACTGTATTATTTTCGATACCCAGAGATATGAGGGTAATGATTCCAGATAAAGGAATGGAGAAGATAAACCACGCTTTTGCTTATGGAGGAATTGAGCTATTGGAAAGAACAGTTGAGGATTTTATGGGTTTATCTATTCATTATTATGGAGTAATTGATTTTGAAGGTTTTCAGTATATCATTGATGCACTTGGAGGAATCAGTATTAATGTTGAAAAAGATATGTATTATGTCGACCAGGCAGGAGCACTTAAAATTAATCTCCATAGTGGAGAACAAGTATTAGATGGGGAAAAGGCATTAGAATATGTCCGATTTAGATTCGATAAGTTGGGGGATCTGGGAAGAATACAAAGACAGCAAAAACTGATTAATGCCGTTATTGATAAGGTTATGAATTTTAATAGCATGATTAAAATTCCGAACATTGTATCCAGCCTAACAGAATATCTTGATACCAACATGAATGCAAACGAGATGGTTTCCCTGGCCAGATTAATGAAAGATATTGACCGGGGAAAAATATGGGTTGAAACAATAAAAGGTGAACCAGAGTATATTGATGGAGTCAGTTACCTGGTAAATGATGCTCAGGAAGTAAAAAGAAGAGTAGAACATTTAATTGAAAACAAACACCGGGGACTTAATATCGAGGTTTTAAACGGAAATCAAGTTCCGGGCGTAGCTCACCGTGTGGCTAGAAAGATGGAAGAATTAGGCTTTAATGTAGTAAATATTGATAATGCCGATCGTTTTGATTATCAAAAAACAGTTTTAATAATTTACTCAAGAGAAATAAGGATTGATGAATATTTTAATCAATTATTAGAAGATATTGAAGTAATACGGATGGATAAACCGCATGATGAAATAGATATGACTATAATAATAGGTAGAAATATGGTATACTGAGTCAGTTTAATAAAGGTTTTAACATAAAAATTTCAAAATAAACCATATGATCATTTTTCACTTGAAATCCAAATAGTTATATTACTTAGCAATATTAACCCCTTTTAGGATTTCTTAAAGCTACCCGCTTTGCGGGTGTAATATTTATTGCGGTTCTTTTACTTTAAAAAATGCGTAATTAAATAAAAGGAGCATTTTATTTGAACAATAATAGCAAAAGTATTGCACTTTTTTTTGCCAGAACGTTGGATGAAAAAAAAGCAGAAGATACCATTATCTTAGATATTCAAAGAATATCATTTATCGCAGATTATTTTATTATTTCAACTGCTCAGTCTGCTTCACATTTGAAGAGCCTTTCAAATGCTATAGCAAAAAAACTAAAAGAAAGTAATAATATTAAGCGAAACTTGATTTATGAGGGAAATCCTCATACAGGATGGGTACTGCTTGATTGTGGTGATATAGTGATTCATTTATTTACTGAAGATAAAAGAGATTATTATCATCTAGAGTATATCTGGCAGGAGGCAAACAAGGTTTCTTTTTAGTTTTTCTTGATAGGATATTTTACCATATTAAAGAGGGGAGGTTCATTAATGAACACTGTAAGAAAGAGTTCAGGTCAATGGTTTTTTGGATTAATTATTCTTATTATTGGGATTATCTTTTTATTGGAAAATGTGTTTCAAGTACAAATATGGGAAAATGTATGGCTTTTTTGGCCTATTCTATTTTTGATATGGGGATTAATGGAATTGATCCAGAAAAAATCAATCTTTTTTGGTATTATTTTGTTAGCAATCGGAGGTCTATTTCTAGCAAAAAACTTTGGACTTTACCAATGGTCAGAAGAAATTTGGAAATTTTGGCCTGTCATAATTATAGCCATTGGTATTGATCAATTATTTAGACATTCTGAAACAACTCCCATAGCAAAAAAGCAAAAAGTACAAAAGGGAAGGGAAGAACTAGTTACTCAGGATGATGAAATTATCTAAACTGATTAACCGTTGATAAATGAAGAGAATATGATAGGAACAATTGTAAATAGTATAGCTATTATTTTAGGTTGTATTATAGGATTGATTTTAAAAGATCATTTTCCAAAAAAAATAAGTGTTATTCTTTTTCAAGGCATTGGGTTAACTACCTTAATGATTGGAACCCAGATGGCCATTCAGGGTACTGATATTTTGTATATTATTTTATCCCTGGTTATCGGAGGGATTATTGGTGAGACTATTGATATTGAAAAGAAGTTAGATAGAATGGGTAATCACATAAAGAATATTTTTAAACAACAGAAAGGAAAAGAAAGATTTACTGAAGCGTTTATTACTGCTAGTTTGCTTTACTGTGTCGGCTCAATGGCTGTAATGGGGGCCATTAAAGAAGGAATTAGCGGTAACCCCGATATTTTATTAGCAAAATCTGCGTTAGATGGTATCTCTTCAATAATTTTTGCCTCATCATTAGGTATCGGAGTTTTATTTTCTGCTATTCCCGTTTTTTTCTATCAGGGTACCATCACACAAATTGCGCAGCTAGTTAAGGGCTGGATTACAAATGATATGATTAATGAGATGACCTCTGTGGGAGGTATTCTGATTATCGGGCTTGCTCTGGGAATACTGGAAATAAAAAAGATTAAAGTGGCAAACTTACTGCCATCTTTATTGATTATACTTTTATTGACAGCAATCAATTAATAAAATTATAAAAATAATCTTTATTAAAACAATTGAAACTTTTAAGGAGAAACATAATGAGTAGATATCAATCATTGTCTTATCTTGAAGATCTCGAGAAAGAAGAATTAAAAAACAAAAGAGTGTTGGTGAGGGTTGATTTTAATGTACCCTTGGATGATGATCTGAGGGTTACTGATGATACCAGAATCATAGCTGCTTTAGATACCATAAAATATTTAATATCAAATGATTGTTCTATTATTCTCATGAGTCATCTGGGAAGGCCCAAAGGAAAAGTTGTTGATAAAATGAGGTTGAATTCTGTTGCAAAACATTTGGAAGGACTTTTACAAAAAGAAGTAATTAAACTTGGTGACTGTATTGGAGAGGAAGTACAAAGAAAGGTGTTGGGATTAAAATCCGGAGAGATTATTTTGTTAGAAAATTTACGTTTTCATCAAGAGGAGAAGAAAAATGACCCCATATTTGCAAAACAGCTTGCATCCCTGGCAGATTTTTATGTAAATAATGCGTTTGGTGCTGCACATCGGGCCCATGCTTCTACTACCGGAATAGCTGATTATCTGCCTTCTTATGCTGGCTTCTTAATGGCTAAAGAATTAAAATCTCTAAACAAGCTACTTTTGGACCCCGAAAGACCCTTTATTTCAATAATCGGTGGAGCGAAAGTTTCTGATAAAATTGAAGTATTGGAAAAACTTATTGAAATATGTGATATATTGTTGATTGGTGGCGGAATGGCATATACTTTTTTGTTTGCCCAGGGTTATGAAGTTGGTAAGTCAATATTGGAGGAAGAATTTATTGGTAGTGTTGAAAAGATAATAAAAGAAGCAAAACAAAGGAATATTGAGATGATTTTACCTGAAGATATAATTGTTGCTAAAGAGTTTAAAGAAGATGCAGAAAGTTTTAATGTGCCCATTGGTAACATTGAGGAAAATATGATTGGAATGGGAATTGGAAATAGTACCACAAAATTGTTTGAACAAAAAATTGAGACTGCCAGAACTATTTTCTGGAATGGTCCTCTTGGAGTGTTTGAAATGAAGCAATTTGCAAAAAATACTAATCAGATTGCCGCCAAAATTGCTAGTTTGGGTAATAGGGTTTTTTCAGTTGTTGGTGGAGGCGATTCGATTGCTGCAATTAATCAGCTTAATTTGAAAGATAAGATATCACATATTTCTACTGGCGGCGGGGCTTCATTGGAATATATTAGTGGGAAGAAATTACCGGGTTTAGAAGCATTGAAAAAATAGTTTATAGATACTGTGTTGTGTCAAAACTCAACTCACAAACTCTCCTGAAAGACATCTTAACTAATTATTATAAAATTATCCGTGTATTATACTTCCCTCTCCCCTCGGATGGAGAGGGTTAAAGCTCTTTTAGGTGATTCTTAAAGCCACCCGCTATGCGGGTTGGTATAATATGTCATATTTTAGGCAGACCATGTGTCTGCCTGTTGTTTTTTTTTGCAAGAATAAAATAAAAATATTAAAAGAAAAAGGAAAGACCTACAGCTTAATCTGCAAATAAGATTAATTTTCTCACAAATAATAAAGGTAGTTTTATACAAATTAATGTGTTGACAAAGAAGTAATCTGTGATATTATAATTATACCCTAGGGGGGTATAAAACAGATGTCAAATGAATTTGAAATAGATGAAATTAACAAGATTAAAATATTAAGAAGACTGAAGAAAATCGAAGGACAAATAAGAGGGATACAGGGGATGATACTTAACAATCGTTCCTGTGAGGATATTTTAATGCAAGTATCTGCTGTAAAATCTGCCCTGCATAGTATAAATAAGTTAATATTAGAAAAGAAGGTTTATTCCTGTTTTAATTGTTCAGAAGAAATATCTTTTTCGCAGAATTCATTAGATGAAATAATCGACTTAATCTTAAAGTTTGTGCGATAATTGACATTTTTAAATTATTTATCCTATAATTGAGCGAAAATTAATTTTGTTAATTTATAATATATATAATGGAAGAAGGTTTGTGAAATTAATGTTATGTCAAATATGTAAAAAAAATGTTACTACCATAACGATTGTTAAAGTTATGGGAATTAGTAAAACCGAATTAAACGTTTGCAATGAATGCGCCAATTATCTATTGGGTAATAATGATTTTTCTTTTTCATTTTCTTCCAGTAATATGGATGAAATATTGACCAGTCTTTTAAATGCGATTTCCAAATATGGCAGGGAAGATAAATCAGTCGGTTCCAAAATAGATTTAAAATGCCCCAATTGTGGATTAACTTATAGTGAATTTGTACAAACCGGGAAGCTTGGTTGCAACCAATGCTATGAAGTTTTTCAAAAGCAATTAAACTCTCTCTTAGGGAGATTACATGGACATAGTCAACATACTGGAAAAGTACCAAAGGCAAATAAGAAACAGTTTGATCAGTTAAAAAATATCAAAAAGCTCAAAAATGAATTACAGCAAGTGATTTTAAAAGAAGAGTACGAAAGAGCTGCCGAGCTGAGAGACCAGATTTTAGAGGAAGAAAAAAGGTTGGGGATCACGAATAATGAGCTATAATGAGGAAGAGAATAATATTCGGGAACTAAGAGACACTACGGCTGGCTGGGTTAAAGAAAAAGGTCCTTTTGATCATATCATTGTTAGCTCTCGAGTTCGATTAGCAAGAAATATAGTTGATATACCTTTTCCCTACAAAGCAAGTGATAGGCAGTTAAAAAAAATATTTGAGTTAAGTGAAAAATTATTTAGCAAAAATGAAATATTTGAAAAATTTAAATTAATTAAACTGAATAATTTGACAGATTTAGATATTCAATTTTTAGTGGAAAAAAGATTAATCAGTATTGCACAGGCAAAATTTAATCGCCCTTTTCGGGCTTTTGCGTATAATTTTGAAGAGGTCACAAGTATCATGATTAATGAGGAAGATCACTTCAGACTTCAATGTATAGCCCCAGGGCTGCAACTTAAAAAAATATGGGAAATGATTGATTGGTATGATAATCAAATGGGAGAAGAGTTAAAATATGCTTTTAACGAAAATGAAGGTTTTCTTACCTGTTGTCCCACAAATGTAGGAACAGGATTACGAGTTTCTTTGATGATGCATTTACCGGCATTGATGATTACAAATCATTTGGATGATTTGATGACTGCAGTTGTCCAGAGAGGATATGCTGTAAGAGGTTTTTACGGAGAAGGAACAGATTTTCAAGGGAACATATTTCAATTATCAAATCAATCCACACTGGGATTACCAGAAAAAGAAATTATTAGAAATTTAGAATTAGTTAGTAAAAAATTGATAGAAAAAGAACAAAAAGCACGGGATAAGCTTATGTTCAACTCTAAAAAAAGATCGAAGATCAAGTTATGAGAGCTTATGGTATCTTGACCAATGCCAAAATCATATCAACAGTTGAGGCTGTAGATTTATTGTCTAAGGTAAGGTTTGGGATCGAATTAGGAATACTGGCAAAGATTGGTTATGATACTATTAACCGTTTAATGTTAATTGTTCAACCTGGCTATCTCCAGTTGTTGAAAGGTCAAACAATTAACCAGGAACAGCTCAATTCAGCCAGAGCTGAAATAATTAAAGAAGTATTAAATTAATTTATATTTTCAGGATTAATAAAAGGGAAGGATAAGACATGTTTAAAAGATACACTGAAAAAGTTAGAAAAGTGATTATGATGGCACAAGAAGAGGCAGTTAATCTTAATCATAACTATATTGGAACCGAACACATATTAGTAGGTTTGGTAAAAGAAAATGAAGGAATCGCCGGGAAAATATTGCGTGAATTAGGAATAGAACCCGAAAAAGTTATCGAGGAAATTGAAAAAATAGTAGGGAAAGGTGATTATCAGGAAGTTAGTGAAATTACTTTTACTCCAAGGGCAAAAAAGGTATTAGAGTTAGCTTCACAAGAAGCAAGCCAGTTAGGGCAAAACTATATTGGTACTGAACATTTGCTGTTAGGCCTTATTAAAGAGGCAAGCGGAGTCGCAACTAGAATATTAACTGAAATGGGTATCGATCTTGATACTATTTATTCACAAGTAATGAAGGTGTTAATGGAAAGCAGCCATTCATCAGAAACAACAGCTGGAGGAGGTGTTTCTCGGAAAGATAGCAAAGTTCCTACATTAGATGAATTTGGTAGAGACTTAACCGAACTTGCCAGGGATGAAAAACTTGATCCGGTGGTAGGAAGAAACAATGAAATTCAACGAGTGATACAAATATTAAGCCGAAGAAAAAAGAATAATCCTTGTTTAATTGGAGAAGCCGGTGTTGGAAAAACAGCTATTGTAGAAGGATTAGCCCAAAAAATAGCAAATCACGATGTTCCGGAAATATTAAAAAATAAAAGAATTATTTCCCTGGATCTTGCTTTAATAGTGGCAGGAACCAAATACCGGGGTGAATTTGAAAAAAGATTAAAGAAAATTGTTAAGGAAGTTCAGACTTCTAATGATGTAATTCTCTTTATTGATGAATTTCACACCCTGGTTGGAGCTGGAGCAGCAGAAGGGGCTATTGATGCATCTAATATATTAAAACCTGCCTTAGCCAGAGGAGAAATCCAAGCCATTGGTGCAACAACCACGGATGAATACCGAAAATATATTGAAAAAGACAAGGCATTGGAGAGACGTTTTCAGCCAATTTATGTGCTAGAGCCTTCTATTGATGAAGCTATCCAGATATTAAGAGGTCTTAGAGATAAATATGAAGCTCATCATAAATTAACCATAACAGATCAATCCTTAATATCTGCCGTTAAATTAGCAGCAAGATATGTTTCAGGTCGTTTCTTGCCTGATAAGGCTATTGATGTGATTGATGAAGCTTCTTCAAGGGTTAAGCTAAAAAATACTGTTTATCCTCCAGATGTAAAGGAAGTGGAAGAACAATTATTGAAAATACGAAAAGAAAAAGAGGCAGCAGTAAAGTTACAGGAGTTTGAAAAGGCTGCTAAATTGCGGGATAAAGAAAGAAAACATGAGGAACGCTATAGTGAGATTAAAAAAGAATGGGAAACCGGAAGAACAAAAGACAAAATTGAAGTGTTAAATGAAGATGTTGCTGAAGTTGTATCCAGTTGGACAGGAGTTCCGGTTTATTCATTAAAAGAAGAAGAAGCAAAAAAACTTATCCGTATGGAAGAAAAGCTGCATAAGCGGATTGTGGGACAGGATGAAGCTATTAATGCAATTTCTCGGGCAGTTCGAAGGGCTCGTGCCGGCATGAAAGATCCCAAAAGACCGATTGGTTCATTTGTATTTCTAGGGCCAACTGGTGTAGGCAAAACCGAATTAGCTAGGAGTTTGGCAGAGTTCTTGTTTGGAGATGAGAATGCTATGATTAGTCTTGACATGTCAGAGTATATGGAAAAATTTGCTGTTTCACGTTTAGTAGGAGCCCCTCCTGGTTATGTTGGTTATGAAGAAGGTGGACAACTAACCGAGAAAGTAAGGAGACGTCCTTATTCAGTTGTTTTGCTTGATGAGATTGAAAAAGCACATCCGGATGTATTTAATATTCTTTTGCAGATATTTGAAGATGGCAGGTTAACAGATGCCCAGGGCAGGGTTGTTGACTTCAAAAATACGGTAATTATTATGACTTCTAATGTTGGGGCAACTTTGATTAAAAAGGGAACATCTTTAGGTTTTAGAAGTTCAAAAGAACCGGACCAGATGTCATACAAGGATATTAAAGAAAGTGTTATGGGTGAGTTAAATAAAACATTCAGACCAGAATTCCTTAATCGAATTGATGAAGTTATTGTCTTTAAAAGTCTTACAAAAAATGAGATTGAACAAATTGCTGATTTATTGCTTAATGAAGTAAGAGAATTATTAGCCGAACAAAAAATTTCCTTTACGGTTAAAAAGAGTGCCAAGGATATTTTGGCAAAAGAAGGTTATGATCCAAATTTTGGAGCAAGGCCATTAAGAAGAACCATTGAAAGATTAGTAGAAAATCCCATATCTGAAAAAATACTTTCCGGTGAATTTAAGGAAGGCGACCAAATTATCATTGAAGGGAAAAACGGCAAAATATCAGCTAAAAAGAAAAAAGGGAAAACTAGTAAGGAAAAAATACAAAAAAATAATAATAATGATGATGGTAATAAGTAAGGTACTCGGTTTATCGCAAAAGCAAATATTTACTATGTTTAATAAATATAAAATATGAAGAATAAAAAATCATTTTTCCGATGCAAAGAATGCAACTATGAATCACTCCAATGGCTGGGACGATGTCCCAGCTGTGGAGAATGGAATACTTTTTCTAAAGAAGAAATTTCTACTTCGCCTACAAATGAAAAAAAAATAATAATAGATAATTTTGCCCAACCAATTAATCAGCTTCGATTTGATGGTAAAGATCAGCGTTATAAATCAGGTATTGAAGAATTTGATCGTGTTCTTGGAGGGGGCATTGTTCTGGGTTCACTGATCCTTGTTGGAGGAGAACCGGGGATCGGGAAATCGACCTTAGTTCTTCAGGTTGCAAACAAGCTGGCAAAAAACGTTGGAAATTCACTATATATTACTGCAGAAGAGTCGATTGGGCAAATACATATGAGAGCAAAAAGATTAGCTGTTGATGCCAGCCAGTTATATCTACTTTCAGAAACTGATTTGGATCAGATTATTGCTCAAATACAATATTTGAAACCAAAGATTGCTATCATCGACTCTATTCAAATTATTAACGATAGTTCAATTCCATCATCACCGGGAAGTATCAATCAAGTTAAAAATTGCACTTCAAGGTTAATGGAAATTGCCAAAAAAGAGAATATTGCCATGGTTATTATTGGTCATGTAACCAAAGGAGGAGCAATTGCCGGTCCCAAAATATTGGAGCATATTGTTGATACTGTATTATACTTAGAAGGTGAAAAATTTCATTCCTTCAGGCTTTTAAGGAGTATCAAGAACCGTTTTGGAACAACCAACGAACTTGGTATATTCCAGATGCTAAATAAAGGTCTCAAAGAAGTATTGAATCCATCTAAAATGCTTTTGTCTGCTCGTAGTCATCCTATTCCTGGGACCGTTACAAGCGTTACTTTTGAGGGGAGTCGTCCATTAGTAGTAGAAATTGAGGCACTGGTCAGTTCATCGTTCTTAAGTAATCCTAGAAGAATAACTACAGGTGTGGATCATAATCGAGTTTCATTAATTATTGCGGTCCTGGAAAATCGATTGGGAATTCAATTTCAAAATAAAGATATCTATGTAAATGCTGCTGGTGGGATCAAAATTATTGAACCGGCAATTGATTTAGCTATAGCTTTAGCGATTGCAAGTAGCTATAAAGGTTATACCATTGATATGGATACAGTTGTCTTTGGTGAATTGGGCTTAACAGGCGAATTAAGAACAGTTAGCATGTGTCAACGGAGATTGGATGAAGCCCAAAAGATTGGTTATAAGAAAGGGGTTATTCCCTCTGAAAATTTTAGACAGTTATCTTCTCTAAAGAAGAATATTGAAATCCAGGGAATTAAAAGTATCAATGACATAGTTAAAATTTTGAGAAAACATTAAAACATCAAAGAATTTAACATCTTTTAGAGGTCTTTCAAAGCCAACCGCAATGCGTACACGTTGTTTGCTAGTAATTTTGACACCTATTAAAGCGAATGATATAATTTAGTTGCCTTTTGACAAACCAAATATTTTTTTTATTTAACCATGAAAAACTACGAAGGTGCTAATGGTTAAATAAACTGGTTTTTACCAGTAAGAATATAGATATGATATTGACTATTACGCGGGTGTGTTGCTTGCTGAATAGATATAAAAAGAAGAGAGGTGATTGCTGCCATAAAAAGTGAGATTTGACATTTGTCTTAAATAGAATAGAGGAGGTTTTTTATTTTGTCAGGTCTAACTAAAAAAATATTTTGTGTGCTATTTGTTTTGGTAGGCGGGTTTATTGGATATGAAGTCATTCCTGGCATAAAAGCTTTAACGAATTTAGTTATATTGATGCAACATAGGTGGCTATTATTCGTATTATCATTTATTTTAGGAAGTTTTTTTGGATTTATTTTATTCATACTAAGTCATAAAAAGCTAAGTTGCCTGGTTAAAAGTTTTGTATCCTATTTTTTAAGAATACCTGCCCAGAATATTCTTTCTGGTGTAATAGGCCTTATTATAGGTTTAATTATTGCAAACTTGTTGGCCTATTCATTATCCTTTATACCCGTTATTGGAAATTATTTACCTATTATTCTTAATATTACCCTTGGCTTGCTGGGGATTACTTTAGGTATAAGTAAAAGAGATGAAAGTGTAAATTTTTATAGGAAAAAGATAGGAAGATTCAAGAAAAAGGATAAGCACTTTCAATATCAACCAAAAATACTGGATACTAGCGTAATTATTGATGGCAGGATAGCAGATATTTGTCAAACAGATTTTTTGGAGGGAGAATTAATTATCCCTCGTTTTGTGTTAAACGAACTACAATCTATTGCGGATTCTTCAGAACCTTTAAAACGGAATAGAGGTCGACGTGGACTTGATGTACTTAACAAAATAAACAAAATACATGCTGATAAAATTAGAATAATTAGTCATGACTTTGAAGATTTAAAAAGTGTTGATACAAAATTAATAAGATTGGCGAAAGAATTAGATGCTAAAGTATTAACCAATGATTATAATTTAAATAAATTAGCACAATTAGAAGATGTGTCAGTTTTAAACATTAACGATTTGTCTAATGCTTTAAAATCGATTATTTTGCCCGGAGAAGAATTGATAACCCAAATTATCAAAGAAGGAAAAGAGGCAGGCCAGGGAGTAGCGTATTTAGATGACGGTACTATGATTGTTGTGGAAAATGGTGTAAAAAATATTGGAGATAAAGTGAAAGTAACCGTAACAAGTATTTTGCAAACTCCAGCTGGGAGAATGATCTTCGGCCGAATCAAAGAGAAGCTGAGTAAAAAAAATCATGAATCAAATTATAGCGGGAAAGATTACTTTAATCATAGAAAACGTTAATGAATAAATATGGAAGATGGAAAGTGAGGGTATTTTATTGAGTCTGAAATTGTATAACACTCTAACCGGGAAAAAGGAAAAATTTGTTCCGCTTAACCAAAATCAGGTTGGAATGTATGTTTGTGGTCCGACGGTTTATAATTTTTTTCATATTGGAAATGCCAGACCATTTTTGGTTTTTGAAGTCTTAAGAAAATATTTGCAATATAAAAATTACCAGGTGAAATACATTTCTAATTTTACCGATATCGATGATAAGGTAATAAAAAAGGCAAACGAGATGGAAATAGCATTTTCAGAAGTAGCGGAAAAGTTTATCAAGGAATATTTCCAGGATGCAGACTGTTTAAATATCGGAAGAGCTGATATTTACCCCCGGGCAACAGAGCATATTCCTGATATTATCCAATTTATCCAGGGTCTTG
>CAZPII010000004.1:0-29949 GCA_964586485.1 uncultured Atribacterota bacterium
ACATAAAAGGATGCTTAGCCGGGAAGATACTAAGAGTAGATCTTGCCAGTAGTAAAATATGGACTGAACCAACTGAAAAATATGTTAAATTAACCCTGGGTGGTCGAGGTACCAATTCTCTTATTATGTTCAATGAGATTAAACCTGGTACAAGGTGGTATGATTCGGAAAATTTACTTTGCTTTGGGGTCGGCTCTTTAGTAGGCACAATGGCTCCCGGTGCCTGCCGGGTAGATGTATCAAGTATAAACGTATTTACTGGTGGCAAAGGATCGGCAAATGTTGGTGGTTTTTGGGGACCTGAGCTGAAATATGCCGGTTATGATAATGTTATTGTTTCCGGTCAAGCTAAAAAACCTGTTTATCTTTACATCAAAGATGACAAGGTTGAGATAAGAGATGCAGATTTTATCTGGGGTAAAACCACATTTGAAACAGAAGATTTATTAAGAAAAAAATTGGAAGATGAAAATATTAAAGTAGCCCTCATCGGCCCAGCCGGTGAAAACCAAATTCGAGGATCTGCTATTATAGTTGATACTGCAAAGGCTGCGGGAGGTTCTGGTGTTGGCTGTGTAATGGGAAATAAGAAATTAAAGGCGATTGTAGTTCGGGGACATGGCAAAATTACCGTAGCTCAACCAAAACGTTTTTTAGAAGAAGTGCTGAAAGAATTTCAGCAGTGTAAGAAGAATCCTAATACTGACATGATGAGAAATTCATTGATTAATTTTTATTCTGACCCTGATTTCCCCGGATGGAATTCAAATATGGTTATACGTAATGGCCAGGATGACCATTGGGAAAGAGAAAAAAGGATTGAATTAATGAATATAGAAACTGGTGTTCCTTCCATGCAAAAAGGTAACCGAGCTTGTTATATGTGTCCAACCGGCTGTATGGCTTATATGGATATAGACCATGGAAAATATAAAGGAACAAAAGGAGAAGGGCTCTGGGTGAACACTATTATGGGTCATGCCTGTCGGATGGATATATCTAACCCTGAAGATGTGGTAAAATCGTGGAACTTAACTAATGAACTGGGATTGGACGGAGATTATGTGGCAGCAAGTTTGTCATGGATTTTTGAATTATACAAAAGAGGAATTATTACAAAAAAAGAGACAAATGGATTGGAATTGAATTTCGGGGACGGAAAAGCATTTATTGAAATGATTAAAAAATTAGCCTATCGAGAAGGTATTGGCGATTTATTGGCTGATGGTACGATCGAAGCAGCACGTAAAATAGGAAAAAATTCTGAATATTATCTAATACACATAAAAGGTCAACCCTCCTTAGAGCCGTTTCGAATTCCCAAAGGTTGGAGTCTGGCGGTATGTACTTCACCGATTGCCGGAAGACATTTAAGAGGTGCTACTATTGGCAGCAAAAGATTTGGCCCTTTTCCCAGACCTGGAAAATTTAATATGACAGATTATGAGGGACAGGCAGAAGGTGTTTACTGGCAAAGCAGAACAAAAGAAATTGAAGATAATACCGGTATATGTAATTATGTTGGCACCTGGTCAGGTGCGAATTTTTTAACACCGGAAAATTTTTTGGAATTGATTAATGCCGGAATGGGTTTGGACTTAAAGATAGAAGACTTAATGGAATATTTTGCCAAAAGAGGTAGAAATCTGGAAAAAGCCTTTAATGCTCTCCACACAAACCTTGGTAGAGGAGACGATCTTCCACCCCAGCGCTTTCAGGAAGAAGAAGTTCAGTCAGGACCATACAAAGGTTTCAAAGTGGATAGAAATAAATTTAGCCAAATGTTAGATGAATTTTATGAATTTTGGGAGTGGGACAAAGATACTGGTTTACAAAAGAGGTCATCATTAGAAAAGATTGGATTGGGAAAAGTAGCTGATAAGCTAGCTGAATATGGAAAATTAATTGAGGATTAAAATTGTCAATAACATCATTAATAGATTAGAAACGGAGGATTGTAATATGAAAAAAACAGTTTTAGTTATCGGAAAAATACATTCCAAGGGTATAGATTTATTAGAAAATAACTTTAATGTGGTTCATTGTGAAGAAATAAATTGGTCAGAAATCAAATCATATGCTCCCGATATTGTTGGAATTATTGTTAGGACTTATAAATTACCAGAACTTGTTTACCAAGATTTACCTTCTTTAAAAGTTATCTCAAAACACGGAGTTGGAGTTGACAACATTAACCTGGCCCTAGCTACTAAAAACAATATTGCTGTGGTTAATACACCAAGAGCTAATAGTCAAACAGTAGCCGAATATATTATAGGTCTATTATTCTGTTTATCTCGAAAAATCTGTATTGCTAATGAGGAATTCAAGAAAGGCAATTATGGTATTAAACGTCAAATAATGGGTAATGAGATGAAGGGAAAAATATTGGGAATATTTGGCCTGGGGAATATTGGGTCTATTTTGGCTAAAAAAGCAATACAGGGTTTAGAAATGGAAGTAATTTCCTATGACCCCATCGTTAATCCAGAGTATGCCAGGAAATTAAATGTTAAACTTGTAAACCAGAAGGAGGAAATATTAAAAAAGGCAGATTTTATTTCTCTCAATCTTCCCTTAAATAAAAATACTGTTCACTATATCGATAGAAAAGAATTAAGAATGATGAAAAAAACTGCTTTTATTATTAATGCTGCCAGAGGTCAACTGATTAATGAGATGGCTTTAGCTGAAGCTGTAAAGGAACAATGGATTGCCGGTGCAGCCGTTGATGTGTTTAGCACTGAACCACCTGAAAAAAGTAATCCTGTATTACATGTTGATAATATCATAATCACACCTCATATTGCCGGACAGACCGAAGAAGCCATGCAGGCCATGGCAATTGAATCAGTCCAACAAGTTATTGAAATGATACAGGGACAGGTACCGAAGAATGTTTTAAATCCAGAAGCATTAATAAAATAAGTAATTAATTTTCATTAGTTGGTTGTTTATTTGAAATAATTATTGTATAATGTATAACGTATACTTAATATGTATGCTAAATTTATGCCTATAAAAGAAAGATTGTTTTTGAGAGTTTAAAAGGATCATGAGATAAAAAAATGGATAATTTTACTCAAATTCCACAAAATAATCGATATTTAAATCAAAGAGCCTATCACCTGATCAAAAAAGCAATTATTAATGGTGATTATAGACCGGGTGAACAATTATTAGAGACAAAAATTGCTGAACAATTTGGTATTAGTCGGACTCCGGTTAGAGAAGCCTGTAATCGTTTGATTGCCGAAGGACTTTTGCAAAAGAGTGAAAAACAACATCTATTTGTTCCCGATTTTACTATTAAAGATTTAAAAGACGTAATGAAAATCAGAGAAGTTCTTGAAGGTTTTGCCGCTTATCAAGCAGCTTTGGTTATTGAAGAAAAGGAAATCAAGATATTAGAAACAATTATTACGAAAATGAAGAAGTTGTCTCAAGAAAATAATTTAGAAGAATTCTTGGAGCTTGATAAAAAATTTCACGAAATCGTGTATCAAATTACCAAAAATCAGTATCTTATTTCCATGGCTAAGAATATTAGTAATCTGGTAAATCGTTTTCGGATGGAATCCTTAAGAATTCCCGGAAAGCTGAATGATATCCTAGACCAGCATATCAGGATACTGGAGGCTATTGAAGCAAAAGAAAGATCCAAGGCACAAAAATTAAGCCATAATCATGTTGAGACTGCCTTAAGAGATATATTAAATCATTATAAAAAAATTACCATGGATAATACGATATAGTCAGTGTTGTTTTTTTAGTTTAGTTTTATTTAAAAAAAGTACAATTTACACCTTAAGGAAAAAGGGTGTCAAAAGAAAGGGAGATTTTTGTATGGCGCTAATTTCAGTAAACAAAAAATGGTGCAAGCGTTGTAATATCTGTATTGATCTATGCCCCAAGAATGTATTGGGGAGAGATGATGAAGGGTATCCTGTTGTGATTAATGAGGATGCTTGTATTAGATGTCGCCTTTGTGAATTACGATGTCCTGATTTAGCAATAGAATTGGAGGATCATAATGGGTAAAAAGTTATTAATGCAAGGGAATCAAGCAGTAGCTGAAGCTGCTCTGGTTGCCGGGGTAAAAGTCTGTGCTGGTTATCCAATTACCCCTTCAACCGAAACGATTGAAATTTTAGCAAGAAAGTTACCTTCTAATGGAGGAAGATTTATTCAGATGGAAGATGAGCTGGCTAGTATCGGTGTTATTATCGGCGCTTCTGCAGCAGGAAAAAAAGCAATAACTGCTACCAGTGGCCCAGGATTTAGCTTAATGCAGGAACTTTTGGGTTATGCGGCAATGGTTGAATTGCCAATTGTGATTTATGATGCTCAGCGAGTAGGTCCAAGTACTGGTGGAGCTACCAAACCCCAACAGGGTGATATAATGCAAAGCAAATGGGGTTCACATGGTGAAAGTCCAAGAATTGCCATCTATCCTTCAACAGTGAGAGAATGTTTTGATATGACCATTGAAGCCTTTAATCTTGCTGAGAAATATATGGTTCCGGTAGTTTTGTTGGGAGATGAAATCTTGGCTCATATGCGTGAAAGTATAGAATTACCTGAAGCTGGAGAATTAAAAATTATTAATCGAAGAAAAGATGCCAAACCCCAGAATGAGTACTTACCTTACGACCTGGACGAAACAGGAATTCCAGTATTACCACCATTAGGAGAAGGATATCGTTACAATATTTCGGGTATGATTCACCTTGAGAATGGAATTCCTAATCTGGCACCGGCAGCAATTGAAGCTTGTGTTACCAGAATAAATGCTAAACTTGACAAGTACTATGATGATATTGTCAAAGTGGAACAGATAAAGAATGAAAAAGCCAAGATCGCAGTACTGGCATACGGTGCAGTAACAAGACCTGCCAAAGGAGCCATAAAGAAAGCTAAGGAAAATGGGATTGATGTGGAATTAATTCGACCAATTACGCTTTGGCCTTTTCCGGAAAGAGAAATCAGAGAGGTAGCAGAGCGGGTAGATAAAATTATCGTTGCTGAAATGAATTTAGGCCAGGTTGCAATGATGGTCAGGGCTTCAATAGAAGGCAAAGCGAAAGTCATTCAATTAAATAAAGTTTGTAGTCGACCTATTACGGTTGAGGAAATCTTTCACAAGATTAAGGAAAATGTTTAAAAAATTATAGGAATTTATCACTTAGGAGGATATTAATGGGTAAATTAGACAAATATTTACGGTTAGATCTTATGCCTCATTTTACCTGCCCCGGTTGTACTCATGGAATCGCCTGGGCGTCAATGGTTAGAGCAGCTGACCAGTTGGGATTGGATCAATCGAAAACAGTAATGGTATGTGCTATCGGTTGTGCAGGACGTCTGCCGGTATATTTGAATTTTCCAACAATTAGAACACCTCATGGGAGAGCTCTGACGATTGCAACAGGGGTTAAATTAGCTAATCCAAAAAACAAGGTTATTACATTTATGGGAGACGGAGATGCTGCAGCAATTGGCGGAAATCATCTTATTCATGCTGCGAGAAGGAATATTGATATAACCGCAATTGTGGCAATTAATGAAATCTATGGGATGACCGGTGGTCAATATGCACCGACAACCGGAGAAGGTAAATTTGCCTCGACTGCCCCATTTGGAATGACTGAACCACAAATGAATGTATGTAATCTGGTTATGGGAGCAGGGGCAACTTTTGTAGCCCGGGGAGATGCTTATCATGTTAATGAACTACAAAAATTAATCAGTCGTGCTATTCAACATAAAGGTTTTTCAGTTGTTGAGGTGTTTACCACTTGTCCTACCCACTTTGGCCGAAGAAATAAAATAAAAAATTCTGCAAAATTATTGGAACGACTAAAAGACTTAACTATTACTAAAAATCAAGCCGAAAAATTGAGCCCCGAAGAAAGAAAAAATAAGTTAATAAGAGGTGTATTGCTGGAAGAGGAAAGACCGGAGTATGTGGAAGAATATGATCGGTTAACCGGATTTAAAGAAGTAGAGGTGTAGTCAAGATGAATTTAAAAGATTTAGATAGGATTGAATTACGTTTTAGCGGTACCGGCGGTCAGGGTCTGGTTTTGGCAAGCATTATTATGGCAGAAGCAATGATGATGTCAGATTATAATGTTATACAGGGAGAATCTCATGGGATTGAAGCACGTGGTGGAGCCAGCAGAGGAGAGTTGATTGCCAGCAAAAAAGAAATTTATGATTTGACTGTTAAGGAGCCCATTGTTTTTGTGACCATTTCGCAGGAATCCTGCAACAAATATTATAAAAATATTTATCCTGATGCCCTGGTTGTTATTGATTCGTCATTGGTAAAAAACATTCCCACAGATATTAATTCAAAAAATATTTTTTCACTTCCTTTTAACCAAACTATCCAAGAACAGCTGGGAACGATCTTGCCGACAAATATTGCTTTTTTAGGTGCCCTGGCTGGGCTCACGGACATTGTTGCACCCGAAAACATCAAGGAAGCAATTAGCAACAGAGTGCCGAAGGATAGTAAAGAACTAAACCTTAAAGCTTTTGATATTGGAATGGATTTAGCAAAAAGAGATAAATAAGTAAGAAAAATTGACGGGAGAAAGCAAATGAAATTCTATGAATATAATGTCAGGGAAATATTTTCTTCGGAAGGAATTCTTACTTCAGAAAGCGAACTCGCTTTATCCCCTTCAGAAGTATTTGATGCTGCTAAAAAAATCAATTCATCTGTCGTACTCAAGTCTCAGATATTAACAGGTGGAAGGGGAAAAGCAGGTGGAATTCGTTTTGCTGACAGTCCTGAAGAAGCAAAGAAAGTTGCCTCAGAGTTATTTTCCAAAAAAATCAAAGGATATCCAATAAACAAAATACTTGTTGCAACAAAAGAAGATATTAAAAAGGAATACTATCTGGGAATTACCATTAATTTTCAGAAAAGAAAAACATCCATGATATTTAGCGCTGAAGGTGGTGTTGATATTGAGGAGTTGGCAGTGAAAAGTCCGGAGAAAATTATCAAAATTGATATTGATCCAGTTATAGGAATACAAAATTACCATCTAACACCATTGGCAAAGGCACTGGATTACAATAAGGCTCTTTTTACTCAGCTGAAACATATTTGTAAACAATTATATTCCATTTATACTAAATATGATTGTCTATTAGTTGAAATTAATCCGCTGGCATTAGTAGACAAAGGAGAAAAACTAATGGCTCTGGATGCAAAACTGGAATCTGATGATAATGCAAATTACAGGCAGACAAATCTGGCTGAAATGTGGGATGAGAATACAGAAGATCAGATAGAACTTATTGGAAGGAAAGAAGGCTTTGTTACCATAAAATTGGAAGGACCAGTTTCCATCATTAGTAATGGGGCTGGCAATGCTATTTATGCACTTGATTTATTAAAAAAATATAGTACCAGTGCTGCCAATATTTTAGATTTAAGCGGGGGGGCCACTGCTGAAAAAGTACAAAGAGCAGTAAATGTGGTTTCCCAGGATCAAGATGTTAGGGCAATACTATTTAATGTATTTGGTGGAATTACCAGATGTGATGAAATTGCCAAGGGAATTATCCAGAGTATGCAGAATATTCCAAAAAATATTTCAGTTGTCTGTCGACTGCAGGGAACCAACAGGGAAGAAGGAATTAAAATATTAAATGATGCTGGATTCCAGGCCTCGATGTATTTAGAAGATGCTATTAAAAAAGTCGTTAAACTAATTAGCTAGTAGGTGGTGAAAAATGAGTATTTTAGTTGATCAAAATACCAGGTTAATTGTACAGGGAATAACAGGTAGAGAAGGAACTTTTCATGCCAGATTAATGAAAGAATATGGAACAAATGTTGTTGCAGGTGTAACCCCCGGAAAAGCAGGAACATATATTGATGATATTCCGGTGTTTGACAGTGTGTTGGAGGCAAAAGAAGAAACGGGTGCTAATGCTACTATTTTATTTGTTCCACCCAGGTTTACCAGGGATGCTGTTTTAGAAGCCTGTGAAGCAGGTATAGAATTGATTGTTACGATTGCAGAAGGAGTTCCCCTGCATGATATGCTGTTTTGTGTTAATTATGCTAATAAGAAAAAAAATATTCTAATAGGTCCAAATTGTCCGGGCATTATTTCTCCCGGAAAAGCAAAAGTTGGTTTTATGGCCGATATGATATATTCAGAAGGACCAATAGGCATTATGTCCAGGAGCGCTACATTGTCTTATGAAACGGCCAACAACCTTTCCAATGAAGGGATAGGACAATCTACCGTGATTGGTGTAGGAGGAGATCCGATATGTGGCTCTACTTTTGTGGACTTATTACCTTTCTTTGAACAGGATGAACAAACAAAAGTTATGATGATGATTGGTGAGATTGGTGGTAGCAATGAAGAAATTGCAGCTCAATACGCTAAAGAAAATATTAGCAAACCACTTGTTGCTTTTATTGCTGGAGAAGCCGCACCCGAGGGAAAAAGAATGGGACATGCCGGTGCAATTGTATCACCCGGCGGTGAAGGCGGAGCTCAGAAAAAGAAAGAAACTTTAAGGGCAAACGGAGTTACTGTAATTGAGAAATTAACAGAAATACCAGAGGTAATTAGAAAAGTTTTACCATCCCAATCTTGATGTATGCCAAAGATTAATAGTTTATATATTGCTTTCGCTATAATATATTCTAGTTTATCCGTTTTGCTTTAGTTGGATGTTTAATTTGAAAAGAGAATAGTATATAATGGTAAATAAACTAATGACGAAAGTAATTAAAATTTCTTACTTAGACAAGGAGGGGGTGATGCTAAAAGTAGTTATGACTTAGTTGCTTGCATTACGAAGCAGCAGAGGTTTTTTGTATTGAAAAGATTATCTTAATTGAAAAATAAAAAAACTAAGGAGGTTTGTTTTATGTTATCTTTAAAGAATTATTCAAACATATTTATTTTTACACTTATTTTTGTGTTAGTACTTACCTTTGCAGGAATGACTGTTTCATCACAGACGATTACCTTGAGATATTCTGACAGTGATCCACCGGGAGGTATGAGAACCGATTTTGTGAGAGATGTATGGCTTGCAGAAATTGAAAAACAAACTGATGGTCAGGTAAAATTCCAGGATTTCTGGGGAAGTGCATTATTGGGACCGGCCGAAGCATTGAAGGGTTGCCAGGATGAAGTTACCGATATGACCATGGTTTTTGCCGACTTTTATCCCAAACAACTACCTACTTTCCAGTTATTCAGATTATTCCCAAGATCTCCCGAAAAATGGGAGAATATCTCCTGGATTTATCATCAAGCCTTTGAGCAAATTCCACAATTTATGGATGAACTGGAAAAATGGAACCAAAAACTATTAATGGTTACTGTTGGTTTGCCCTCCGGCATGGCGGCTACTTATCCAATTGACGGTGTGGAAGATATAATTGGTTATAAATGGAGAGCATCCAGTCGTTGGCATTTAGCTACATTGGAACATATCGGAGCTCAAGCGGTTTCAGTTCCCTGGAATGATGTTTATATGGCGCTTTCTACCGGTACCATAGATGGTGTATTAACTAATTATGATGGTTTACACATGATGAAATTTTATGAAGCAGGTCAGAATATCCTGGTAGGTCCGCAGTTATGGTGGGCTACACCTTTCTTGCATACCATTAATATGGATGTCTGGAATAGTTTACCTGAGGACGTTCAGGAAGGGATTATGGAAGCCAGCAGAATAGCTGAAGAAAAATTTGCCGAAGTATTTGCCGGAGCAATTGAACAAACCATTCAGGAACAAAGAGATTATGGTTGCACAGTAAAAATGATGGATGAAGAAGATGTTGCCTTGATTGCAGATGAAGAACTTTTAGGTAGACTGAGAAATATCTGGATACAGGAAGCAAAAGAAGAATTTGAAGTTGAAGACGCGGCTTATATTATGAATCGCTTAAAATTGATTATGGAAGAAGGAGTCGCCAGAGAACAATAAGTTAAAAAAGCCCTTAATTATGTATGGTAGTTTTTAACTTATTGAAATAAACTTAAAATAAATGTAACAATCAGATATCCCCGTCTTCTTCTCAACAAAGATGGGGATATCTTGATAAAAAAGTAAAACTCATTTATTAATTATTCAAATCATATAGAAAATATAATGAATAGGTGAAATATGAGAAAAATCATCCATTTTATTAATCAAAAATTAGCAGAATTATGCGGATGGCTACTTTTAGTTATCATGATATTGTTAACAGTTGATCTTATTTCAAGAGGGATGGGTAAATCTATCCAAGGTCTTACCACAATGGCAGTTTTTGTCATGATGGCAGTTATCTATTTGGGAATGCCCCGTTGTGAAGAATATGATGAACATGTAAGTATTGAATTATTAGCAGTTAAATTGCCGCCTAAATGGGCTACAATCTTCAAAATTTTGATAAATTTTTTAAAACTTATTGCCATCAGTATTTTTCTTTATGAAATGTATTTTAATCTTATTTTTTCTTATACTACCAGGGAAGCTTTTGCAGATACCACTATTTTAGCAATATGGCCTTCAAAATTAGCCATGTTAATCGGATTAATATTTTTTGAAATCCAGATATTAGTCAATTTAATCGATAGTATACTTTGGTACAAAGATGGAAAGTATGTTCAAAAAACAATGGAAGATACGGGAACGCAAACTTTCTAACAGATAATTGAATTGATTGATGTTTGTAGAATATAAAAATCATTACTATAAATATATTCTTTGATTTGAAAGGATTTACATATGGAATTAACGACTATTGGTATTTATTGTATTATATTATTATTGTTCTTGATAGGCATTGGAGTTCCCATTGGTATTACCTTTATTTTAAGTGGTTTTTTAGGAAGTTTTCTTATTTTAGGCTTGGACAGCTCTCTTTCTCTTTTAAGCCAAATGGCTTATTATTCTGTAGCAGCTCCTACTTGGACTGCATTGCCCTTATTTATTCTTATGGGTGCTCTTGCTGCAAGAGGTGGATTTGCCAGAAGAGCTTACCGGGGGTTTGATGCCTTGTTTTCCGGCCTTCCTGGTTCTTTGGGAATTGCTACTTGTTTTGGATGTGCTGCTTTTGGTGCAATTTCCGGTTCATCTTTAGCTACTGCCGCAATTTTTGGAAAACTTGCTTTACCGGAAATGAGAGAATTCAAATACGATAAATCATTTTCGGTTGGTTGTATTGCCTCGGCAGGAACATTCGCTTCCATGATACCTCCTAGCATGATGTTTATTGTTTATGCTTTGTTTACCAATACTTCAATCGGAAGGTTATTCTTTGCAGGCATTATTCCCGGTTTGATTACAGCAGTTGTTTATTCTATTTCCATTATATACAGGGCAAAGTATAATAAAACATTAGCTCCTAGACCAGAAAATCAACCAGTATACAGTTTAGGAGAAAAAGTAGTGGAGTTCAGCAAGGCTTGGCCTATTGTAGTTATTGCATTATTGGTTTTAGGAGGTATTTATACAGGAACTTTTACCCCGACTGAAGCCGCAGCTGCAGGATCAATCATTGTCCTAGTTGTCGGCTGGTTAGAAAAGACTATCCGGAAAATGGATCAAGTAAAAGATGCTTTAAGAGAATCGGCAAATACCACTGCCATGATATTTCTCATTAATATCGGAGCTCTGTATTATAGCCGGGTTCTGGCAATAACTCGCTTGCCTTCGGATATAACTATGCTTATTAGAAACTTGGATATACACCGGGTTTTTATTTTATTAGCGATATTAGTGATCTTTTTTTTGTTAGGTATGATCATGGTGCCGATTGGCATTTATGCTATGACATTGCCAATCATTATGCCTATATTGACTAACCTCGGCTATGACCCTATCTGGTTTGGTGTCATAACATTAAAGCTAACTGAAATTGCAGCTATTACTCCTCCGGTTGGTCTAAACGTCTATGCCATTAAAGGTGTAGTAAGCAGGGATATTTCTTTGATGGATATATTCTCCGGTATCTGGCCTTTTCTGCTATGTGATATTATCGTGCTGATCTTTTTAATTATGTTTCCGCAGATATCATTGTGGTTGCCTAATTTATTATTAGGTTAATAGGTTAAAAGAGATTCTTGTTCTAAAATAAGGGATTTTTTACAGGGACAGAAGTAATTACATGTTGATCTCATAATCATAATAAAGAAAAATGCAAAAGAGGAATAAATTATAATGAATAAAAAAGAAAAAGTTGATTTAATTATTAAAAATGTAACTATTTTTACAAATGATGCAACCCAAGATGGGTATCTTGTAAGAGGAGGAGTTGCAGTAAATAATGGTAAAATTGTGGCAATTGCGGAAGAAGGATTACTGCCTGAAGCTGAAAAAACCATTGACGGAAAAGGTAATCTGTTATTACCCGGAACAATTGATACACATGTTCACTTGAGAGATCCCGGACATGCAGAAAGGGAGACTTTTAAAACCGGGACCATGGCAGCTGCCGCAGGAGGAGTTACTACTATTTTAGAGATGCCCATTTCCGTTCCACCTCCTTATTCTCCTGAGCTGATCGAAAATAGAAAAAAAATTGCTGAATCCCAGGTTTTGGTAGATTTCTGTTTATTCGGAGCAGCGGGCGCAAATAAAATAGAGCATATCCAGTCATGTTCAGAGGCAGGAATAGTAGGCTTTAAAACATTCTTTCATCAGGCACCGGAAGGGAGAGAGGAAGAGTTTGACGGGCTAACTATGGAAAATGCCGGACTTCAATTTAAGGGATTAAAAGAAGTGAGTAAAACCGGTAAACTAATTGCAGTTCATTGTGAAAATAATGATATGGTACAGGAAGGCATTAAGGAGTTGAAGGCTAAAGGTAAAATTGATCCGGAGGCACATGCTCTTTCAAGACCGCCGATTTGTGAAACCGAAACGGTAAGCAAGGTATTGCTGTTTGCCAGGGAAACAGGTTTAAGAGTTGATTTTGTCCATATTTCTAATCCTGAGGCCATGGAACTCATCAAGCAGGGGAAAAAAGAAGGGATGAATATTTATTTGGAAACCTGTCCCCAATACCTTTTTCTTACTACTGAAGATTTAAAAAAGCATGGTGCTTATGCCAAATGTAATCCTCCTTTGCGGGAACAAAAAGTGCGTGATGCTTTATGGAAATATATTGAGGATGGCACAGTAGATTTTATTGGAAGTGATCATTCTCCTTATTTGGATGAAGAGAAAAGAAAAGGATTAGAAGATATTTTCAAGGCCCCTGCTGGATTTCCTGGCATAGAACAGCGTTTACCATTACTACTTACTGCAGTGAAAGACAAAAAATTAAGTTTATACAGGGCAATGGAATTATTAGCGATTAATCCTGCAAAGACATTTGGTTTATATCCCCAAAAAGGGGTAATTCGAGTTGGTTCGGATGCCGATTTTGTACTGGTAAATATGGAAAAAGAGTTTGTTGTCGATAATAAAAAAATGTTTACTCATGCTAAAGAAATTGCCAGGGTTTTTAACCAATGGAAGCTGGTTGGTCAACCGGAATTAACTATAGTAAGAGGTAAAGTAGTTTTTCAAGATGGGCAAATTACCTCAGATGCTCCAGGGTGGGGGCAATTTGTACCAGGAAAGTAATAAATAGTAAACAAGTTAGGCAATATCACAAAAAAGTAGAAGAAAAGGAGAATTTAACTATGAAGAAAAAAGCAGTTGTAGCTATCGGGGGAAATTCTTTAATCAAGGACAGTAAAAAAATTTCTATAGAAGATCAACTGGAAACCGCTTCTGAAACCTGCGAACATTTGATTGGCATCATTAAAGAGGGATACAATCTAGTAGTCACTCATGGAAATGGTCCACAGGTAGGTTTTAGTTTGATACGTTCGGATTTGGCCAGTAGTAGCTTGCCATTAGTTCCCATGTATGCCTGTGGTGCAGATACGCAGGGTACCATTGGATATATGTTACAGCAATCATTACATAATCATTTTAAGCAATATGGTATGAATAATATTGCTGCTACAGTTGTAACCCAGGTAAAAGTTGATATTAATGACCAGGCTTTTAAAAATCCAACAAAACCTGTAGGACGGTTTTATGAAAAAGAAAGGGCTGAAGAGTTAAAAGAAAAATTAGGTTGGACTATTGTTGAAGATTCGGGAAGAGGATATCGTAGAGTTGTACCCTCCCCAATCCCTATTGAGATTATTGAACGCCCTGTTATTGAAGACCTGGTAGAACAGGGAATTATAACTATTGCAGTTGGTGGAGGCGGAATACCGGTTTTTGAAGACGAAAATGGTCAGATCAAAGGTTGTGCGGCAGTAATTGATAAGGATCATGCCTCAAGTCTACTGGCTAGAAACATTAAAGCAGATTTATTCATCATTTCTACTGCTGTGGAAAAGGTTAGTCTAAACTTCAATACCGAACATCAGCAAGAGATTGACCAAATGAGTGTAGCCGAAGCTAAAAAATATATTAAAGAGGGACATTTTGCCAAAGGAAGTATGCTTCCCAAGATTCAAGCTGCTATCCAATATTTAGAGGGGGGTGGCAAAGAAGTAATAATAACTAATCCTGAAAATCTTACTAGAGCAATTGAAGATGAAACCGGTACCCGGATTTTTAATTAAAAATAAACATTTTAAATAACCAATTATAAATATATAAAGGAGGAAAACAATGAGTAATATTTCACTTAAAGGAAGAAATCTTGTATCTATAATGGACCTTAACCGAAAGGAAATTGAACGCATATTTGAACTTGCCACAACGATGGAGCCAATTATTAATAACAGAACAAAAAGCCAGGTTTTGTCTGATAAAATATTAGGTGCTTTATTCTTTCAGCCAAGCACCAGAACACGCTTAAGCTTTACTTCTGCCATGCACCGTTTAGGGGGAGATGTGTTAGGATTTCACAGCGCCGAAGCTTCCAGGGCAGGAGATAAGAATTACAGTGAATCAATGGCAGATACTGCCCAAATGCTTACTTTTTATTCGGATATTATAGTAATAAGACATCCGGAAGCAAGTGCCCCGCATATTTTAGCCGAACACTCTGATGTCCCGGTAATCAGTGGTGGTTGCGGTTCTGTTTCTGCTTTTACCGGTGGCTCAAGCGGTGAACATCCGACTCAATGTTTATTGGATTTGTACACTGTTTATAAAAGAAGAGGAAATTTGGATAACTTAACTCTATTATGCAACGGAAATATGACTTCAAGGGCAATTACTACATTATGTTATTCAATGTCTATCTTTGATAACTGCAAAGTCTTGTTGAATTTCCCTAAAGAATTATCATTTCCGGATGATTTTAAAAAACGTTTGGAAGACCTTAATGTAAATTACGATGTAGTTGATTCTTTATCTGACAATATGCCTAAAGCAGATGTTATCTATGTTGCCTCAATGAAAAATGCTATGGGTTTGGCTAAAACACCTGACGAATATATAGTAAACAAAGAAAAATTAGAGAAATATGGCAAAAAAGAATGTTTGGTAATGCATCCATTGCCACGAACTGATGAAATTGCAGTTGATGTAGATGATACACCCTGGGGAGCTTACTTTGAAGAGGCATGGAACGGTCTTCCAATACGTATGGCCTTGCTCACCATGCTTTTGGGAAGAGCTTAATCTAAATTAAATCAATAGCGACAATGGGATTCCTTTTAAGAGGGATCCCATTTTTTCAAATAAAAAACCCTTATATAACAAGGAGAAATTAATGAAAATTCTTGTCATTAACCCCAATAGTGATAAAGAGATGACTCGTTATATTGAGATGACAGCTAAAAAATTTAGTGAAAGTGCAAATAATTTAATAATTCAGGTTATGCCAACTCCAGGAGCAAATTCGTTTATAGGAACCTATCAGGATATTGCTCAGTCTATTCCCGGAATGTTAGAAATCATCAAAAGAGAGGAAAATAATTATGATGGCTTTTTGATTGCTTGTGGACTCGATCCAAATCTTGATTTGATGAAGGAGGTAAGCAATAAGCCAGTAGTAGGAATTGCCGAATCTTCTATGAAAATTGCTACCATTTTAGGACACCGGTTCGCAATTATTCAGCTGAGCGAAGCATCAATTCCCAGAAAAGAAGAATTGATTAAAAAATACCATATGGATAAATTAGGAATCCCTGTTGCCGGCGGAAAACAAGTCATTCATTTTCGAGATTATGCACAGATAAAAGAAGTAGCAATAAAGGCAATGGAGAAATATGGAGCAGAGGTATTGGTATTAAGCTGTGCAGGCATGAGCAGTTTGGACGAAAAATTATCACAAGAAATACATATTCCTGTATTAGATGGAATTAAATGCGGATTGATTATATTAACAGGAATCATTAAAAATGGTTATTCCATAAGTAAAACAGGTAAGTATAGAAATAGCTAATATTTTAAAAAGGGAGGGTAAATTTGAATTTAACAGCAATTAATCACCAAGAAAAATCACCATTTTTAATTTCAACTATAACCGAAAAAAAATTTTCTTTCGATTATATATCGGAATCAACAGAGGAAGGTGAATCTCTGGAAGTATCTATTCCGGAAATACAAGATGCAAAAATTAAAAAAGGAGATCATATCTGGCAAAGATTTTCTGGTTTTCTTCCTTTTCCGGAAATGGACGAGCATTTGCACCTGGGAGAAGGCAATACTTCTTTGATCAGGGCAGATAAGAGATTGCAGGATTTTACCGGAATCAACAATTTGTTTTTAAAAAATGAAACTCAAAATCCAACATGGAGTTTCAAAGACAGAGGATCTTTAACTGCTGTATATTTGGCAAAAAGAATGGGTGAAAACATTACGGCAACCATTTCTTCCGGCAATATGGGACATTCGATATCGGCTTATGGTGCCAGAGCAGGAATTAAGGTAATTGTATTTGTTCCCGAATTTGTACCTAATGAAAAAATACAACCCATGTTGTTACATGGTGCTAATGTTATTAAAGTAAAAGCCGATGATTATTCTGAAATGAAAAAACACATACTTGGTCTGGCAGAAAAACTTCACTTAAGGATTGTTTCCGGTAATGGCCCGATTCGGGTAGAGGGCTATAAAATTACGGCTTTCGAAATGTTTGAACAATTTAAACAGGAGGTACCGGATTATATTGTAGTCCCTACATCTGCTTGTGGCCATATCAGAGGTATATTCAAAGGCTATAGAGAGCTTTTTCAAGCAGGTATTATAAAGAAGTTACCGAAGATGATTGTCGTCCAGGCAGAGAATAATAGTCCAATAGTTAAAGCAATTAAACAAGGAAAAGACCATGTCATACCTTTTACTAATTTTCATACCATTGCTGAGGCTATTACCTCAGGTAATCCAATGGGAGGAGATGAGATAATCCAAAAAGCCAAACAATTTGGATGGTTGGCTGAAAATGTATCGGAGAATGAAATTTTATTATCTCAACAAAAATTTGGTGAATCCGGATATTTCGTGGAGCCAGCAACGGCTACTACGCTTTGTGCTGTGAAGAAACTATTCGCTTCAAAAAAAATAGAAAAAAATGCCAGGGTTGTTTTGGTCTTAACCGGTACAGGTTTAAAAGACTTAAGTGTTTTCTCACATTACCACTACGATATTATAAAGAGTGATTTAATACAAATAGAAGATGATGTAAAGAAGATAACATCTAAATAGACTGAATAATGTTATAAAATTAGCTATCACTGCTGACTGGTGCCCTTAAACTATCCCAAAACACTAGACAGAATGTGTTACATTTAAATCTTAAATCATAACAATACATAAAAGGAACATATATGAGCGGCGAAAAAAGAGAAAGAAACATTATTATAAAAAATGCGAGTGAAATAATAACACCCAAAGGTTTTTCAGCCAGACATGGAAAACAAATGTCTGATTTGAGTATTACTAAACAGGCATCTATTTTTATTGAGGATGGATTAATAAAGGCAATCGGGGAAAACAATTCTATATTAAAAAATGTTGAAGAGAAGGAATATACAATTATTGATGCTACCGGAATGTCAATTCTACCGGGTTTTGTAGATTCCCATACACACTTTTTATTTTACGGCTCTCGAGCAGATGAGTTTACTGAACGAGTAAAAGGGGTAGAATACATGGAAATTATGAGAAAGGGAGGAGGAATTTCCCAGACAGTTAGACAAACTCGTTCCGCCTCAGAATCTGATTTATTTTGTCAAGGATTGCGATATCTAAATGAGATGGTAAAAATGGGTATTACTGCCGTAGAGGGAAAAAGTGGCTATGGGTTAGATTTCGATACGGAAATAAGAATGTTAAGGATAATGAATCGTTTGCGAGAAATATCCCCTTTAGATATTGTCATAACATTTTTAGGTGCTCATGCAGTTCCTGAAGAATATAAAAAAGAAGAATATATTGATTTTATCATAGAGAAATTACTACCATATATCTCTGAAAAAAATTTGGCTGAATTCTGTGATATATTCTGTGAAAAAGAAGTTTTTACAGTTTTACATTCTCGAAAATTGTTACAAAAAGCAAAATCACTTGGATTTAAGCTTAAAATTCATGCAGATGAAATGGCTGACAGTGGGGGTTCGGAACTAGCAGTAGAATTAGAGGCAATTACCGCCGATCACCTTCTCAATATTTCTGATGAAGGAATCAAGAAATTGTCTAATTCCAGAACAGTTGCAACATTACTTCCTTTAACGGCTTTTTGTCTGAAAAAAAATTTGCCTCCAGCGAGAAAGCTAATTGATGGAGGATGTGCAGTTGCTTTAGCAACCGATTTTAATCCGGGTAGTTGTTTTAGTTTTTCTATACCCCTTATGATAGCCATTTCTGTATTGTATATGAACATGTCACTCGAAGAAACCATCACTGCTTTAACCATTAACGGAGCAGCGGCGATTGATAGGGCAAATGAGATAGGAAGTATTGAAGTAGGGAAAAAAGCTGATTTAATTTTACTAAAATATCCTTCTTATCAGTATTTGTCCTATCATACCGGAATCAACATTGTTGATAAAGTAATCAAGGATGGAAAAATTGTAAGTTGAAGTTTCCTTTCTTGTTTTCTGTTACTTTATTTCCACTGATTAATTTTTTCTATGAATATTTTGGTAAATATCTGGTCTTCTTAACCAACCCCTTCGGAGAAAATAAGCGTCTAAAATTATTATTGCTGCTTTATGAATATCTAGAGAATAATTTGACTTATAAGTCAATATAAGTTAAATTATAACATAATAAGTATTGTAATAATGGATAGAGGTTCATTATTAATGGAAACAAAAACAAGGTGGACAATAAAATCATTTCAACCTGTATTTAGTGTACTTCTATTATTCGATGAGGAAAACAAATCTTTTTCTTTCACTGATATTTATAAAAAATTAAATATTAAAAAAAATACAGCCTATTTATACATCAATACTTTGCTGGAATTAAGACTTTTAGAGAAAAGAGATGGAAGATACTATTTAGGAAGCAGAGTTTTGGAATTAGCCCGGTATTATGTTCTTCATCATAATCTCATTGAAATTGTGAGAAAAATAATGGAAAAAATTCATACCATTACTAAGGAAACAGTTATTTTATCGGTTCTTTCTGAAAATAAAGCTCTATGCATACATCGCATCGATAGCACTAACCCCATAAAAGTTTCTTCTGAAACAGGTCGACGATTACCCTTGTATGCTGCTGCATCCCCTAAAGTTTTGCTTGCTTTCATGCCACAGGATAGAGCAAAAACAATTATTCAAGAAACCGAATTGGTTCCTTTTACAAAAAATACTCTTACTGATAAAAAACTTTTACTTAATGAACTTGAAAAAATTCGCGGAAATGGATTTGCGATCAGCAAGGGAGAGCTTACTGATAATGTAATTGAAATTTCTGTTCCCATTTTTAATTTGAAAGGTCAGATTGTTGCAAGTCTGGGAGTAGCAGGGCCAGATTTTAGAATGAAAGAAAATATTGAAGAAATAAAAAATATTTTACTGGAAGAAACCAGTAAAATAACTCTCAAAAATTAAATTCAGAAGTATAAAGATATAATACTGGAAAATATAAATAATGTTTTCTTTTAGCAAGAGAATATATTGGAGTTTTCTATGAAAAAATATGAAGTAAACATGCCCGGTACAGGAATATGTTCTTTCTGTAAATTACCAATTATCTCAGATAATGATATCAAAAGTTTTGATGTTGTTGTTTGCGGTATTCCTTATGATTGGGGTGTTGGTTTTCGCCCTGGCGCAAGGTTCGGACCTCGAGCGATAAGGGAAATGTCTACCAGATTTACCATCGATGGCTACGGTTATTGGGATATTAAAAAGAAGAAGAGAATGCTTTCGGGAGTGCAAATTGCAGATTTAGGAGATGTTGATGTTTTGTATTATGAACAGGAATATAATTTTAAAGCAATAAAGCAGAAGATATACAATATTAGAAAGAGCAGAGCACTCCCGGTTATTTTAGGAGGGGATCATTCTATTACTTACCCGGTATTACAAGGTTATATAGATGAAAGCAGTATAGGTATTCTACAATTAGATGCTCATTTAGATTTTAAGGATCATAATCATGGATTGAAATACACAAATAGCAGTCCAATAAAAAGAGTTTCTGAGTTAAATTATGTTTCTAAAATAGCTTCCATTGGAATTAGAGGAACCAGAGTCTCAGAAGTGGATTTTAAGGATGCGCTGAGCAATAATGTTCATATTATTACTGCTAAACAGGTAAAGCAAAATAACACTTCTTCTTTAATCAATAGCATCGATTTCCAGAAGAAAACCTATCTAACTATTGATATTGATGTGCTCGACCCGTCAGTTGCTCCAGGTACTGGTTCTCCTGAACCGGGAGGACTATCTTTTTTAGAAATAAAGAGTATATTAGAGATTATATCCCAAAAAACAGAAATTATTGGCTTTGATTTGGTTGAAGTTAATCCACAATTAGATACAGCCAATATTACCTCTTTAATTGCATGTAATATAATTATTGAGTTATTGGGAGCTATTTTCGAAAATTGACCTGGTAATCAATTAGTAAAATTTAAATTTATTTTTCTTAAAAAAGATTAAATATTCAAAGTTCAGGGGAATAACTATGGGGACATTAAAAATTGAAAATGGTCATATTTTTTGTATGGATACAAATCGTACCAGTATAAAAAAGGGCTCTATTTTTGTAAAAGATAATGTCATTACAGAAATTGGATTATCAAAAAATCTTAAAAAACTTTACGCAGATAAAACAATTGATGCTGATAATCATTTAATACTACCCGGATTTGTGAATACCCATACTCACTTACACCAGTACAATCGAGGAATTTATGAACTTATCGGTGGTTTATATCGAATGGAAATTCCTTTGGAAAAGTACAGATCTCCAGACCAGATGGATAAAATGGCTGAATCTCTATGTGCTGAATTTATTTGGGGAGGCTCAACTACGGTACATGTAATATATACATATCCGGAAGGTTTTGCAAAGTGTGTTGAAAAATCTGGATTAAGGGCTATTTTGTCTGCCGATATTGAACAGATAGATTTAGATGCAATTAAAAAAGGAGAATATAAGTATAATAAAGAAAAAGGCCTGGAAGCTCTTTCACGAGCCAAAGATCTTTTCTTTTCATGGAATGGAAAAGCCGAAGGCCGCATTAAAATTTATATGACTCCTAAAGGAGTAGATTTTGTAACGGGAGACATTTTAAAAGAAATAAAATCTTTTAGCGAAAGGCATAACATTCGAATAACGACTCATCTATCCCAAAGCTATCGAGAAGTAAATCAATCCTACAAAATATATAATCTTTCACCTACTCATGTATTGGATAAATTTGGCATTTTAAGCGACAACCTTTCTGTTGCTCATTTTGCTTTTGCAGATGAAATTGATACACAGTTACTAGCTAAGAGAGGTGTTGGAATCTCTCAATGTCGATTTATTAATAGCCCTATCCAAAAATGGTTAGATCATGGCATTAATGTAGGATTAGGGACTGATGACGATTATCATAACATGATAGAGTTAATGAAGGAATTGACAATCGGTCAACAAAATAGAGCTTATAGCGTTCGGGGGTCAGAAGGAATTGAACCTGAGAATCCTGTTTTTCTAAAACCAAAACCTTATGAATTGCTTGAAATGGCAACTAGGAAAGGGGCTGAAATTTTAGGTATTCATAAAGAAACAGGTTCATTAGAAATAGGTAAAAAAGCTGATATTATCACTTTTGATTTAAATTCACCCCATATTGCACCGACCTTCGATCCCATTGTGAGCCTTGTTTATTATGGCAATAGTTCTGATGTGAATAATGTAATTATTGATGGAAAAATTGTAAAAGAGAATGGAGAATTGGTAACAATTAATCGCATCAAAGCAAGCCAAGATGCTTATGTGCAGGCTAAGGAGATGATGGAAGCATTTTTTCATGATCACAAGGAAGAAGAAAAGTTGCTAAACCAATTTACCGATTATCTGAAAAAAGATTCTGAAGAATAATAATTTACGTTACTTATACTAAAAAGTTATAGGAGATAAAAAATTAGAGTTGATAAATTATTAAAAAGAAAGATTAATGTAATTCCCAAAGTTAAGAGCTGACAGAAATATGCAGAATAAAAAGATAATATAAGAAAGGAGGTATGATAGAAAGAGAACATATGAAGTATGTTTCTAGTATAACAAAATTTAAAAATAAGAAAATTAATGGAGGAAATTTTTATGAATAGAAAAAATATTATAATTGGGAGTTTTGTGTTAAGTTTTTTATTGTTCTTACTAATTTGTGCTAATCCTATTATTGCAGAACAGTCTAGAACCTTAATGTTTTCTTCACACAATCCACCAGCGGGATTAAATTATGTATTGGAGAAACCATTTTTTGAAGAAATTGAAAAACAAACCGAAGGAAGGATTAAAATCGATCCATTCTATTCAGCATCATTGTTTAGTGCACCAGAAGCATTGAAAGCTGTTCAGGATAATGCAGTAGATATTGCCTGTGTTTTTCCTGATTTCTACCCACAGGCATTACCTGCTCACAATATATTTAAACTTTTCCCTATTGGACCGGAAAAATGGGAGAATATACTCTGGATATATAATACTGCCTATGAAAGATTTCCTGAATATCCGGCCGAGTTAGAGAAATATAATCAAAAAATGATTTTTCCGTTTTCTCTTGCTCCCGGGAGCATGTGTGCTACTTACCCGGTGAGTTCATTGGATGATTTAGAAGGAAAGAAATGGCGCGCTTCCAGTGAGTGGCACTTAGCATTACTGGAAAACTTAGGAGCAATTCCAACTTCGGTACCATGGGCTGATTGTTACATGGCCTTACAAACGGGTGTAACTGATGGCATATTTACAGACATTTCAGGGATGCGCTATACAAAACTTGATGAAGTTGCAACAAATATCTTCTTTAACAGGAGATTATGGTTTGGAACTCCTTATCTTTATACAATTAACTTAGATGTTTGGAATAGCCTATCAAAAGAAGACCAGGATGGAATTTTAAGAGCTTCCAAGATGTATCAGGAAAAACTTGCTGAAGCTTATGATAAAGATATTGATAGAATTGTTTCCGAGTGGGAAGAAATGGGGAATAGTATCAATTATTGGAGTGAAGAAGATGAAGAAAAATGGGTTGATGAAGAATTACTTGCAGAACTAAGAGCAAGATGGATTAAAAGAGCTGAAGATTTGGGACTAGAAAATGCAGCAGCTATCATGGAAGGAATGAATGAACTGGTTAACGAGGCCCTTAAAAGAGAAAGCTCCAATTAATAGCAAGTATTAAAATATATTATAAACAGATAGAATTCTGTTTTAAAAAAATTCCTTGCTGGCATAAAAAATTTATTTTCCTGTGCCAGCAAGGAAGGGATTATTATTTTAAAAGAGGGTAAAATGTATAAACCTATAGATCAATTAGAAGCATTTACGAAGAAGGCGAATGTTGTTTTATCTGTTATATGTGGAATTTTGTTAATTGTACTTGCGGGTTTATTGTTCCTGAATATTTTTACCAGGGCTTTTAATATAGCAATTTACGGGTTGGCATTATTGTCTGTTTTTGTGGTAATGATGGCTTTTTATTTGGGCCTTTCCCGTTGTGAAGAAGTAGATGAACATGTGAAAGTAGAGGTATTTACCAGTAAATTACCTTTGAAAGTCCAAAATCTTGTTATATTTTTTACCTATTTATTACAAATTATTATCTATGGGATTGCCCTTTATGCGTTTAGTAAGGATGCCATTAATTCTTTTCAATCCAAAGAGGCTGTAGTTGGTAATGTGGTCTATTCGGTGTGGCCGGCAAAATTTGTTATTGTAGTGGGATTAGCTTTTTACTGGCTTCAGCTTTTAGTAAATATGATGAAAAAATCTCGCGACCTATGATAAAAAGTACCTTTTGTTGAACTTAAAGATATTTTAACTAGTGCAGAAGACTTGTATAGGAGGATTTAGGAGCAATATGAGTTTCATAGAAATAGGAATTATCTCAACTATTATTTTATTGCTGTTATTATTGCTGGGATTACCGGTAGCAGCTAATTTTTTTATTGTTGGTTTTTTTGGACTAACTGCAATAATAGGTTTTAATAGAGCAGTTTCAATATTAGGACAATCTCTTTATCATACAGTAGCTACACCTACATGGGCTGCATTGCCTTTATTTATTCTTATGGGGGCTCTAGCAACTCAAGGGGGATTCGCAAAAAAGGCTTACCAGGGATTAAATAAATTTACTTCTGGTTTACCAGGTGCTCTGGGTATTGCGACCTGTATGGCTTGTGCAGCATTTGGAGTTATTTCCGGTTCAGCGGCAGCAACTGCGGCAATTTTTGGTAAATTAGCTTTCCCGGAAATGCAAAGATATGGGTATGATAAAGCTTTTGCAGTCGGTACGATTGCGTCTGCCGGTACATTTGCTGCAATGATACCACCAAGCGGACTTATGATAGTATATTGTTTGTTAACGGAACAGTCAATTGGTAGATTGTTTGCCGCAGGATTTATTCCAGGTATTATTACAGCTATAGTTTACTCAGTATCAATTATATATCGAGCAAAAAATAACCCCAAGTTAATAAAAAAACCTTTAGACAATGATATTGAATATGAAACCGGTATCCGAATGAAAGAGAGGATTATGGCACTTTTTGATATGTGGCCGGTACTTATAGTTGCAGCTTTAGTGTTGGGTGGCATCTACAGTGGTAATTTTACTCCTACTGAAGCAGCTGCAGTTGGTTGTATCTCTATTTTTTTTCTTGGATTGCTTCAAGGTTATTTTAGAAGAAAAGAAGATATTGTTGAATCCTTGAAGCAATCAGCAAGCACCACATCAATGTTGTTTATTATCATAATTGGTGCCCTCTTTTTTTCAAGGTATATTGCTTATACCAGAATTCCAACCAGACTTACTTCTTGGCTTCTTGCACTTGATATTCCAAATGTGGTTATATTAGTAGGTGTTTTGTTTATCTGGTTTCTGCTGGGGATGATTATTATCCCTGATGCAATATATGCCCTTACTGTTCCACTTATGTTTCCTATTATTATTAATTTAGGTTATGATCCAATATGGTTCGGGATTATTACTATTAAGCTAAGTGAGATTGCCAATGTTACACCACCGGTAGGTTTAAATCTTTTTACTATCCAGGGTTCAATCGGAAAATCAATTAAAATTCATGAAATTTATGAGGGTATTTGGCCTTTTGTTTTATGTGATCTTATAGTGCTAATTTTTCTGATATTATTCCCCCAAATTACTCTTTGGCTTCCAAATCTATTGTTTGGTTAGAGGTTTTTTCTTTAAAGCCACCCAGTTTGTGGAACTAGTATTTATTGATTTTTCAATGATTGATTTTCTTAATAATATAACTATAGAGCAGATTAGAAAAATGAAAGGAAGAGAGAATGAGAGTATTAGTCAAAAATGGTTTGGTACATTTTTTTAATGGAAAACAATCTGTTTTTAAGAAAAAAAATATTTGGATCAATGACGATATCATTGATTCTATTGTAGATATTAATGAAAATTTAGAATTAGAAACCAACAAGAAAGCAGATAAAGTTATTGAGGCAAATGAATGCCTGATAATTCCGGGTCTGGTTAATGCCCATATGCATTCTCATGACCATTTTAACAAGGCGGCTTTTGAAACCCTGCCTCTGGAAATTTGGATGCTCTTTTTACGTCCCTTCTTTTCAGGAATCAGATTAAGTTCTGAAGAAATTTATCTGAGGACATTATGGGGTTGTATTGAGACATTAAAGACAGGAACAACTACTGTTATGGATGACATAGTGCAGCATCCACCTATCGAAGAAAATAATTTAGAAATGATCATCAAGGCATACCAAACGGCCGGAGTTCGGGCTAATGTTACAACTCATTTAGCAAATAAGCCATTTCAAGAAAGCATCCCATTTTTGGAAACTCTATTAGATGATAAGATCAAAGAAAAAATGAAACAAAATGTTATTCCGGAAAGTACTCTGTTGTCTTATTTAGAAGGGCAAATTAAAAAATATAATCATTCTGATGCACTGGTAAAATATATTCTTGCACCATCTGCTCCTCAGAGATGTACTATAGAATTGATGCAGGGTATAAGAGAGCTTTCCGAGAAATATCATCTTCCTTCTATTTGTCATGTACTTGAATCAAGAATTCAGAATGTAACCGGAAAAGTATTTTTTGATAAAACACTTATTAGATATTTATACGAACATGATTTGTTATATCCTAATCTTAATCTGGTTCATTGTGTCTGGGTTAATGATGAGGATATTTGGTTAATTAATGAAGCCAGAAGTAAAGTAATCCATAATCCCGCAAGCAATCTAAAATTAGGCAGCGGGATTGCTCCCGTAAAAAAAATGTTAAATCAAGGTATTACTGTTTCATTGGGTACTGATAATATGAGTTCAAATGATGCTATAAATATGTTTGAAATGATGCGTTTCACCGGATTGATCCATAATGTTCAAGATTACGATTATCAGAAGTGGATTGGCTCTGAAGAAGCATTTTTAATGGGAACTTTAAGCGGAGCGGAAAGTGCGCTTTTGGAAAAGCAAATTGGCTCTATTCAGGAAAACAAAAAAGCAGATCTGGTTATATTGGATACTAATAATGAGCGATTTATTCCGACTAATGATTATATTAAGCACCTTGTTTTTACAGAAAACGGATCCTCTGTTAGAGATGTTATTATCAATGGTAAAATTGTAGTAGAAAATAAAAAAATTACCACTTTTGATGAAAAAGCTGTTTTAAAGGAAATCAAAACAATGATGCCAAAAATATATAAAGAAAGAGAAATTGCCTATAAAGAGTCAAAAGAAGTTTTTCAGGCGGTAAAAGAAGCCTATATGAGAAGTAATAAAACTTAATATACTCTATGAGTGTAAAGAATAATTATAGGTTAAATTTATTTTGTAAAAAACAAATAAACAAATAATGGAAATTAGTTATATTAGGTCTTTATATTGATATCATAATGAAAAAGACTAACGCAATACGTTTGTTGGATAAATCAAATATCGATTATCAAATAATCTCATACCAGGTAAACCCAGATGACTTAAGTGCTGAACATGTTTTCAGAGATACCGGTATCCCATTGAACCAGATTTATAAAACATTAGTTGCCTGCGGAGATAAAACAGGAGAGATTGTAGCCTGTGTTCCCGGGAACGCTGAACTTGATTTAAAAAAATTAGCCCAGATAAGTGGTAATAAAAAAGCTTACTTAATTCCTGTCAAAGAGATTAACAAAAAAACGGGATATATTAGAGGGGGTGTTTCTCCCCTGGGATTGAAGCACCCATACCCTTTATATATCGATCAGAGTGCCCTGGAACATGAGTTTATCTTAATCAGTGCTGGGTTACGTGGTTTACAGATCAAGATTGAACCCCAAGAATTAATCAATATCTGTAATATGGAGATTTGTTTATTAACATCCTAAATTTTACTCCTTGGTTATCCTCAATAAGCTAGTGCATCAATATCAAATTTAATAAGATTATAAAGAGAAATCCCTTTACAGTTTATGAGCCCATATTGTTTTATGGTATACTGAAGTAGAAACAAAGATTTTTCAGTCTAATACTCAAAGAAAAAATTCCAACAAAAAGATGTTATTAAGGAGGCATAAAATGAAAACACTTTTACATCAACTTTATGATTTTGGACAAAGCCCCTGGTTGGATTACATTAGTCGAAGGATTATTAAAAATGGACATTTGTTGAAAATGATTAACAACGGCATTGTTGGAGTTACCTCGAATCCGACAATTTTTGACAAAGCTATTCAATCTGGAGATGATTATGATCAGATAATACAAGAACTTACTCAAAAAGGAAAAACCAAAGAAGAAATATATGATTATATAACTATTAATGATATAAGGGATACTTGTGACATTTTTTTACCTATTTATCAGCAAACAAACAAAAAAGATGGTTATGTTAGCCTGGAAGTAAATCCCCACCTGGCTTATAAAACAGACCAGACTGTCTGGGAGGCGGAAAAGCTTTTCCAGATAGTAAATCGACCTAATCTAATGATAAAAGTTCCGGCTACAGATGAAGGCTTCCCCGCAATTGAAACACTATTGAGCCAGGGGATTAATGTAAATGTTACTCTCATTTTTTCCAGAGAACAGTATATTAAGACTGCCCGAGCCTATCTTAACGGAGTAGAAAAAGCACATTTTAAAAGAAAAGATATTAATAATATTGCATCCGTTGCCAGTGTCTTTGTTAGTCGGGTAGATAATATGGTAGATTCATTAATGAATAAACAAATTAATCAGACCGACAACCCAAAGCAAAAAAGTGAATTGAAAAATCTCTTAGGTAAAGCTGCTATTGCCAATGCACGTTTGATTTATCAGGAATACAGAAATATTTTTGCCCTTGATCGTTATCAAAAATTAGCAGCGGAAGGTGCTAATTTTCAACGTGTCCTGTGGGCTTCCACCAGTACTAAGAATCCAAATTATTCTGACATTAAATATGTTGAGGAGCTTATTGCCAGAAATACAGTAAATACCATGCCTGAAGATACCTTAAAAGCTTTTTTGGATACAGGAGAGGTAGTAAATGCCGTTCCCGGAGAATCTTCATCGGAACAAATTATATTATCCAGTCTGGATGAACAGGGTATTTTTATTGATGAAATTTGTCAACAATTATTACAACAAGGAGTACAAAAATTTATCGATTCATTTGAAGCCCTGTTAAAATCTATTGAACAGAAAGAAAAGCTTTTTCAATCAAAGGATTAAATCTTGTGATTTAAAGTGGAAGAGCATATAATGAAAAGGAAAGCATAAATATACCAAGAGGCCAAAAGAAGGGAAAGAAATAATGCCGGAAAATTTACTATTTGTGATTATCGGTTTCATTTCTGCATTTATTTTTTTTATATTATTATGGTGGATATTTTTTCGTCCACGTGGTTCGGGAAAGGAAATTCGGGTATATTCATCAATTGAACAACTTCGATCTGTAGGAGAATTAGTTGCTTTTAAGATGGTGACTAAGGAAATTGTTACTGCATCTCAACACTGGTTCGGAGAAGCCGGCAAGAGGTATTTTCAATGGTTAGTTTCTACAAAAAAGATGGCCATGATTTTTGAATTTGACATCGACTTCCGTTATGATTTACGCAGTCCGGATTTTAAGATTGAGCAGAAGAATGAAAATCAGTATATCTTGAAAATGCCCCGCTGTCTATATCAGGTTCACATTCGGGATATTAGTTTTTATGATGAACAGAATTCCAAATTTTTACCCTGGCTGCTTCCTGATTTGCTCAACAGGGCTTTTGGTTCCGGGTTCAGTGAGGCAGATAAAAATCAACTGAAAGAAGAAGCCAAAAACCAAGCAGCTCAATTGGCAGAAGGTGTGGTGAACAAAATTCA
>CAZPII010000005.1:0-29733 GCA_964586485.1 uncultured Atribacterota bacterium
ATTAGAATCGATCAGCGCTAAGCAGCTTTAAAAGTATTGATTTTTTTTGGGTATCTTTGTAATAAATATCGCACTCGTGTAGCGGATAGTTTTAAGACCTCTAAAACTAAAAGAGGTTTAATCTTTTCTTGGTTAAACGAAAGACCTTTCCTCAATTTTCGAAGTAGTATAAAATAGTTATTTTTCTGTATTTTTTTTATTCAGCCTATAATTTAACACACCACTGATAATAATTATTGATGAACCGATTAAAGTCAATAAGTCCGGAAAATCTTTCAGAAATACAATTTCCAAAATACCTGCAAAAATAATCTGACTATAAAGATATGGGGCTACCATACTAGCCGGTGCATAGCGGTAAGCTAAAGTTAAACCAATTTGAGATCCAATAGCTACAAGTCCTAATAACAACAGAAATATCAACTCTGAACGCGTAGGGATAATGAAATTACCCTGTATTAGCAGAACTGCAAGTGCCGTTAATCCAGTAATATAAGCAAAATAGTTAATAACTACCCAGTAATTATCCGTTAAACGTAACCTTCTTAAAATTACATGAGTAGTTGCCATAAATACCGCTGCTGCCAATCCAATCAATCCCGGAAATATATCTGCCCTCATTCCAGGTTTCAGCACCAGTAGAACTCCCAAAAATGCTAGCATAATAAAAGGTATTTGACGTAAATTTAACTTTTCTTTTAAGAATAACACCGATAAAACAATAACAAAAAATGGACTCAGCCTTTGGATTGTAACTGCATCAGTCATGGGCATCTTTGTATAAGAATAAAACATCCCAATCATACCCAGGCATCCAAAAAGACCTCGAGCCACTAACAATGTTTTGTTATTGCCCATTATTGGAATTTTTTTTCTTAGTAATATAATTGGAACAATAATCATAGATAAAAAATTTCTAAAAAAAACTATCTCCATCAAAGGTATGTTATCTAGTAAATTAATAAACAATGCAATTAGTGCAAAACAAAAGGCTGCTAGTAACATTAATAAAATTCCTAATCGGTAATTGTCTTTCTTCTTTTTTCTGCGTAATTGGTAATTACTCATTTTTGATCCTTATAAGCATTAAAATTCAACTTATTAATTCTACTTCTTGTTGATCCCCAAAAATGCTTTGATAATAAAAATTAATTTTTCACTTCCCTGTTCTTTAATATTGATTACCGGTAAAGAAATATTTCGGCACATTTTCCGGTAAAGCTCTTGCCCATCAATCCAGGCAATTTCATAATTTTGGTCTCCATAGCGGTTATATTTTGGAAAAAACGGATTAATAGTAACAGCCAATATTGGCAAATAATGCAATAATCTTAGCTTGATGCCACTTTTTTGTATTTCATCGACCAAACCAGTTAAACGACCAATATCCCGAGAGCCAACTAGTAAAAAAACTGGATTGTTAATTAAGAATATTTTTCCGGCAAGTAATTTACTATATTTACTCACCATCTCCTTTAAAATTTGGTCTTGGATAATACCCGGTATATATATCTCTTTTGAATCCTGATCAATTTTTTCAATAATCCAGTCTGCTGTTTTTTGACTGATCAAGGAATGACCATCCAATTGTTGTTTTATACCATTTTTTTGGAAAATAGTAATATATTTTTGCTGTATCCTTATTTCTTGGTTAGATACTTCTTGCTCTTCCCTCAATGGTAATTTGTATATTTCAGATATACTCTTTATTTCCTCAACAAGCAAACTAATATCCTTATATCTTGAAGCCCCTGTTGCTAAAATCAAGGCATCACAATAAATCAATGGTATCATTCTGTTTAAAGCACCATCAACTAAAATTAGCTGACTTCTCTGTTGCTTTAATATTTGAAGAATATAATGCAGATCTTTACCTTTGTTTGGTCCTGCTAATACAACCAAGCCTTCTTTTAATACTTTTCCTATCAGGACTTGCCCCAGAGAAGTATTAATTGGTGTTTTTTCAAGCACCTCAATCTCTGCCTCAGACGGAGATAAACACTGTTCAGCTGTGGCAATAACATTACCCTTTTTTACATAAACGCGAGGCTTGGGCAACCCGGTAATATTATCAATATCTTCCCCATCATAACCAATGCTGGTTAAGCTTGCTTTAACTCCTTCTGTATTAGCCCATTCCAGTATAAAGTTGGTAGTTGTTGTCTTTCCTGTATTTTTTGCTGTTCCCAACACTCCAATAACTCTATTTGTTATTTTCATCAAACCATTCCAGTCTACCCTTCAATGATAGTATCTTTCCCTGCACGACCGGGATAAGCTCCATCTTGCGGGCTTCCCAATAACCCTTCATAAAGTGAATTTACAAAACTACCCCTTTGGGCAATTTTTTCCAGCGTTTTTTCGATCCCCTGGGTAATTTCTTTTTCATATTCCTTTGCCTTAATAGTCGGCTTTATTTTTGCTTTTCCTAAGAAACGAAAAGTCTCCTGTACTGCCCTTAAAGTATCTACTCTTGAAGAAAGCGAAATTGAACCTCTGGAATAGGCTTCATCGGCAGATGCTATGGTAATCGCATCAACACCAAGTGAAATAGCCAGAGCCGCATGTAATGCAGTCGTTAGAGAAGACTGGATTCTATCTTCAGAGTGAGTCATAAAACCAATTGGTTCTCCAGGCCAAATCGGAGCATCAATAATTGAACGTAAACTGTCTATTTTTGCTACATTGTAGTCAATATAATTATCATCCATTTTACCGGTAATCATTACATCTGGCGAGTAACAAAAAAGTGGCTTTAAAATAGGCTGTGCGCCCAATCTTATAGCCAAATCAGCAACAATTAATAAACCGGCAAATGATTTATATGCCGGCACACCTCCTAGTTCTTCGTTAGTTGGTTCGTCAAAAGGCATATTATACTTGGCTGAATATTTTATTGCTTCCAAACCGTCAACAGTTAATCTGGCGGGATCTGTTCCCCCGTTTAATGATCCATAAACCATATGAATTTTTGTTAAATCAGCACCCAGTGCACCGGCCATAACGGCTGTTTCGGGTGTATTTAATCCCCGATGAGCCCGGACTGTCCAGCTTGTTTCTCGGTGAAGTGATGATTTGATTTTTGACAAGTTCTCCAGAGTGATAATTGAACCATCTTCTTCATGAGATAGCACGCCTTCTAACAATCCTTCGGTACGCGCACCCCATGATGGATCAAAATGAAAAACACCGTCTGCACCCCATGCTTCACTTGTTTTAATATGGGCAATATCCATAATCGGACAACCGGTTCCATATTGCACAAAAACCAGGGGAAATGATTGGCTATGTCTGATCTTTTTAAATATAATTTTTTCTTTCTGTTTTTCAATGTAATAATCCAGTTGAGAAACTTCTTCAGAAGACAAAGCCCTTACTTTATTGGGAAGTAAACCCTCTTGATAAAAACGCCTAATTTTCTCATCACAAAAAGAGAGATATTGTTCCTTTAAAGGTTTAAGTTTTGAATTCTTCTTTTTTTCGGCTAGAATAGCGTTTCTACAGATATTGATCATATTCTCTCTTAATTTCGCTCTCTCTATTGCTGGGCTAGTCTTATTTTCACCCCATTGAATAATTTCATCTGTTATTTCACTTAATAATGTTTTTATTTTGTTATTCTTGTAATGGTACGCATGCTGTGCAGGAATTGATGTTTTTTTTCTGAATAATTTTTCTTTTTCTCGCTGGTATTCCTTTTCTTCAATAAATGCAATAATTTCTTCAAAATCGGTTCCAGCCCCAAATCCCTTATCAAAGCCCAATTCTGCTGCTAATTGTGGTGTAACTGCTTTTCCTCCCAGTACTATTTTAGCTTTGTCTCTTAGCTTAGCCGCTTCGGCCATGTCAATAAATTTTCCCAATAATTCTGCTACACCATATCCTAAAGTTCTGCTTATTAATATATAGTGTACATCCATATGAGAGGCTATCTCAATTATTTCTTCTATCGGCAAATCCGGGGGAAACAAAGTGGCTTGATGCCCTCTATCCAACAACTTTCGATTGATAATCTTTAAGGCAACATCATGGACTGGATCCAGGGGAATCAATAATATTTTTTTCTGACAAATTTTTTTATTCATCCTCCAATACACCATCTGACTTTTCTTTTTTGCACATGTTAAACCATTCATAAGAATCACCGGGTTTATAAATATTCGCCCGTAATCTAATCCGAGCTCCGGAACCTAAAAATTCAATAAAAACAATGTCAGTATCCCGGAATCCCAACCTCTCCATTATTGCCAACCCAATTCTTTTCCCCTCTTCTTCTGTATCACAAACAATAAATGTTTCAAGATCGAGTGAATCAACAATTCGGTTTAATATATCTATATCTTTATTCATGCTGGGAAACTCTCTTTCTATTCATACGCTCAAGTAAAATCAAGGAACCAATTTTTGCACAAAAACTCCCATTAATTTTTTTGCTTCAATTCTTTCTTTAATTTCATTTCGATCGATACTGTATAAGCCCTTCTCCTTCATTTGCTCAAAGTAAACCGAACCGGAAAAAGTATACTTATAAATACGGCCTTCCGGATATTTCATCTTTTCTACTGTGCTGTTAACAAAATCACCAATAGCAAGGGAATCAGGCAATACCAATAATGATTTCCCCAAATAACTGCATACCGCATTGTATCCTGCCAGAGAACCTGTCACTATGGCTTCGGTATGCCCTACCATGGCACCGGCTTTTTCTCCGGCACAAAAAAGATTATCAACTTCCCCTTGAGTTTTTAAATTTTTAGCACAATCAGCAAAACCAAAATAGCGCATCGAATTACCAATCCCTCCGGCAAGAGGGTCTTCAAATCTCGCTTTCTCCATGCCCGGAATTTTTCTTAGTTCAGAAAGAGGAAAGAAGGGAGTCATCAGTTTAACCGGTCCGGTATCAAGTAAGACCAGATTTTCTAAAAAATCTTTTATTGCATATTGCTGACATGCTTTTTGTGTTAAAATAGCAATATCTTCTCTCAAATTTTCAGGCACCTTCACCAGAGAAACTCCTCTCTCCTCTAATTCGGCTACTATATCAGGGTTAATGGATTCTTTTCCCAGCTTACAGGAACCACTCATTGCTCCATAACTTCCATCCGATTTTTGACCATTCCACTGTTTGACCCCTGCCTTATTCAAAAGATCTACCCTGGCGCCAAAAGAATGACAACGCATAATACACATAGCACAGCCATTTCCGTATTTAATACAATTTCTGGGGATAGCAGTTGTTCCGGTAGTATCGATAAAGACATCTCCCTGGTATTCTTTTTCTTCATCTTTAGAATAAACAGCTTTGATAGCTCCCTTTTCTATGGACAAATCAGTAACTCTACAGGAAAAATGCATTTTGATTCCTAAATCTTTTAGATATTCCCTGATAATCGGCTCTATAGTCCAGACATTGTATAGACTGGAATGTTTATGTCCGGGAAATTCTACATTGGTATGAATTGAATTTTTATCAAGAATTTCAAAAATAGGATTTCCCAATAAAGCCAGCTCTTCTGTAGCGGTATACCGACCATTGTTCCTGAAAATACCTCCCACTAAACCGGTACCTAATAACATATCTGTCCTTTCAAGTAAAGTTACCGATGCACCGACTTGATGTGCCACTATAGCAGCTGCACAGCCAGCCCAGCCACCTCCAATAATAACTACTTCGGGTTTATATCCCATCATCCTGCCTCCCTATATTTTATCTTATGCTTTTTGAATTAGTTGATATTTCTTAAACATTATAATTTCATAAATAATTAATATAATTGCAAATATTAATCCGCCAATCCGGTAAATGGGGACATCTATTAGAACGAGTATGCCTGAAACAATAAAAAATATACGTTCAAATATGTTGAAATGTTTTAAGAAAAAACCTTCGAAACTAAAAGAGAAAAAAATTATGGCAAGTAAAGTCATGGATATATCCCATATTATTTCTGACACTGAACCAAAAAGAGTTACTCCCTGGTTATAGATAAACACAAAAGGCACAATATACCCTGCAATAGCTAATTGCATTGCTTGAAAAGCAATTTGCATGGAATTTGCCCTGGCAATAGGTCCTGCTGCATAGACAGCCAGGCAAACAGGAGGTGTTAACATGGAGAGGGTTCCGAAATAAAAGACAAATAAATGGGCAGTCATTTTTTCAATACCAAGATGTACCATTGCCGGAGCCGCCAGAACTGCCAACATGATATAGGCAGCGGTAGTAGGCATTCCCATTCCCAGAATAACACTGGCAATAGCGGTTATTACGGCCAAAAAGAATAAGTTGCCACCTGCTAACTGGGTTAATAACTGAGAAAAGCTTAATCCTAATCCTGTATAAGCCACCAATCCGATAATTAAGCCAGCACCCCCACAAATTGCAACAACCTCAAACATGGCTTTACTTGAAGACATAATCATATCAAAAATCATTTTTCTATTCCAGCTATACCTGGTTTTCCGATTAACTAGGGAAACTATAATAGCGGCAAATGCACCTGCCACTGCACATTGTCCCGGAGGCCAGAAGAGAATAAACAAAGTATAAATTAAAACAATTATAGGAATAATATGCATCCAGCCGTCTTTTAATATTTTTTTAAATGAGGGAACCTGGTCTTTTGGAAGACCTTTTAAGCCTTGTTTGACAGCCTGTAAATCAATCTGTATAAACAAACCTACATAATAAAGTAAAGCCGGAACAATAGCCGCTACCACAACCTGATAATAAGGAACACCTAAAAATTCAGCCAATACAAAAGCTGCTGCTCCCATAACCGGGGGCATTATCTGTCCACCTGTAGAAGCTGCTGCTTCAACAGCTCCAGCATAAAAACTTGGATAGCCTAATTTTTTCATCAATGGAATTGTAATCATACCGGTTGCCGAAACATTAGCTACCGCACTACCGGAAATACTTCCAAACAATGAACTGGCAATAACTGCTACCTTGGCTGGCCCTCCCCGAACGGTTCCCATTAGAGAATAAGCCAGATTCATTAGAGTATCCCCTCCCCCAACTCTTAGATAAACAATACCAAATAGAATGAATCCAAAGACAATTTCAACAACAACTTTTAGAGGAATGCCTAACAAAAAATCGGCGCCTATATAAAGTTGCTGCAAAAGACGTGTCGGGCGTATATATCCGGTGGCTAACAGGCCACCCAATAGATGGCCAAATTTGGCATATGATAAAAATACTAATATAATACCTACAACTGTCATCCCGGCTGTTCTTCTAACACTTTCCAGTACAAGTAAGGTTGAAATAATGCCAAAAAACCATTCAATGGTCCTGACTCTTCCCATCCCCATCATAATTTCGGGATAAAATAGCGCTACATAAAGACCCACAATCATAGTAAGTAGAACAAGGATATAATCATACCATTGGGGTTTAAATCTGGGCTTTCCTTTTTTTGCCGGAAAAGTAATAAAAAGAAGAGATAATACTAAAGCCCAAAAAATAGCAATGAATTGTTGATTAAACAAGGAAACCCTGGCAACCAGATAGGGTATATCTAAAACAAAGAATAATCCGGTAAGTGGAATTAAAGTTCCTAATAATTTATGCAGGAAATGGTATTGTGTTTTTTTCTTTTTCTGATTATCCATCTAAATGCACCTTTCCTATGAAGCTTGAACTCTGTATACAGAAATTTCTTTATAAATTTGCAGATGGAGAAGTGTTTTACCTTCTCCATCTGCTTTCAACTGCATTCACCTTTATTGGTTTTTCAGTTCTTCTTCTAATGCTAACAATCTTTGATTCAAAGCTTCGGCTTCCTCATTCCAGATTCCGGCTTCTTTATAAAATTTAATTGCTCCCGGATGATAGGGTACACTTGCTCCCAGTGAAACCATTCCCTCTATTTTCATTCTACTTAGATTTACATGAAGATCCTGCAATTCTACAAAGTTTTCATATAATGCTTTTGTTAGTTCATAAGCCATATCCTCGTTAATTAAATCAGGATTGGCAATGACAAAATCTTCAAAATACATCATATTTGTTGTTCCTTTGACTCCTGTTAAATCCGGTGAAGGCTCAACAGTTATTGGGCTCGCAGGAAACCATTCCCTATAAGCTTCAATCGCTTCCGGCGAAAAATCTAAACTCAGGAAACGAGCTCCGCGTTTTGCATCAAGTTCTTTTAAAATTGCCTGTCCGGGTGTTGATGTTCCAGCAGCATCTGCTCTTCCGTCTATTAAAGCCTGGATAGCATCTCCCCATCCAGGAACTGAAATTATTTCAACATCATCTTCGGTCAGTCCAAAATTAGCCAGAGCAGCTTTAGATTGGTATTCACCGCTAGCACTTCCGGTATAAATTCCTACATATTTCTTGCCAATCAGATCTTCTCCTGTCTCAATTCCGGCATCTTCTCTGACAACCGGAGAAACCATTGTCGGGGGACCTCCCATAATAATCCGCATTGGAGCCACATTCATTCCCTGAAGGGGCTCATCATAATGCATCTCCGTTCTCCAGCACTTCTCGGCTTCCCAGTTATGCATGGTACCTAATTCAACTTCTCCAAATGCTAACAAAGGACCAATTTCGGTAGCACCGGTGGTTGGTTTAACTTTTACATTGTATTTTGTATATTCGTTCAATATTTTTCCAATACCTGCAGTAGCACCATAGGTACCGGTTCCCAGCGGATCAGTGGCCAGGGTTAAGACCTGGGCAAAACTGACTGCCGAAAATGAAGCAACCATTAATACTGCTAAAAAGATAGATAAAAGATTTTTCCTGTTTAACATTTTATTTATACCTCTCCTTCTTTATTTTCTAATTTTTAAAGTTAATCTTATAATCCAATTAATTTTCTGAACAAAAAATTATTCAAAAGATTGTTTTCTTTTTAACCACCTCCATTTTATTTAAAGTTCAAAATTATGTGAGTTTATTATTTCTTTACTATCTAAATAGTTTTTATAAAATACCTGCATACTTACAAGTAATCTCAATTAATCGAACCATTCCTTGAATAGCCCAACGGGCCCTTTCTTCGATAAGGTTTCCGTCATTATCGGTTGTTCCTAATCCGGGAGAAATAAAGATGTTGCCATCATAAGCAATGGTGGGAATGATCCCCATCTGTCCCGTTCCGGATTGGAAAATATTTGTCCCTGAATACATATCTTCAATGGAAAATATTGGGATTTTTGAACCACCTTTTTGCCAGCTCTTCTCATAATTTACTTCTACAGCACCGGAATTATAGGATTTTGAGATTACAAAGTCACTTCTAATCTTTTCATTAATCTTGGCAAATTCCTCTTTGGTAATTTGATAAAGTTTATCAACTGGATTTTTTAATCTTTCCGGATGATCCCTTAAAACTTTCAGTGAAGCAATTACCCCAACCAACGCTTCCTTGCCTGGATCAACAGTCACATAAGCCGCTTTACCATGTGATGTTCCGGTTCCCCAGCGATCACCATGTACTCCCAAAGCTCTCCTGATATCCACCATCAATGGTTCTTTCCCAATAATTAATCCTGCTGTTACTGAACTTGATGCTTTGTCCATACTGTAACACATAATATCGGCATTATTTTTGGTAATATCGGTACCTACAAAAGGTGCCCCCCAGGCATTATCCACAATATAAGGTACATTATAATCCTGGGCAAGTTGACCAATTAATTTTTGTAAGACTGGTGTTCCTTCCTCATCTTTTGTTTTATAACCATACCCTGGTGTATCATATCCCAAAGAACTAAAAGCAGTTAAATACATGGCATGTCTTTCAGCTGTTTTTTTGAAAACCTCAACTGATGCCTCGGGTTCTACATCGCTTAGCTGTATGCAAGGATGATATTTTATCCCGTGACAGTCATAATTAGCCCCCTCTAAAGGCACAATTATACAATCCAAATTATTCTGTCTTTTTCCGTAGAAACCCAATTCTCCTGGAGTATTCCCGCGATCAGCAAGTAAATCCTTATATTTACCGGGGAAAGGACGGCCATATCCCCCATGGTGATGTAAATGTTTTTCATAAGGAATCATATACCTTGAACGATAATTATCCCCCCTACCCTGCATAGGTGGTGTTGCCAGCACGTCAAAAGAAACCCACAGAGCAGCCTCACAGGTATTAATTGCCACACCATCAAAGTCATCTCCGTAAACATCTTTTACAATCTCTCGAATTTCTTCATCAAAAATTTTGTTTGGGATTATTTTTTCACCATAATAAGCTTCTGCCTCCCTTACCTCCTTAAAAGGTAATCCGTGACAACCTGAAATAGCTCCGGTTAGCCCGAATTTACCTCTTAAATCCTTGGGAATACCAATTTCATCAGCTGCTTTTTTTGCTTCGGCATAAATATTGGGAATGTTTTCCTGTAAATGCCGATACATTTGAAATTTGAACTTAAAATCTGACATTTTATCTCTCCTTATTATTTCTAAAGTTTTATAAACACTCTTTATACACCACCGATTTATAAGTTTTATCTAAAACATTATATTTTATATTTTTTAATTACACCAAGTTCTTCCATAATGTTCTTTAATTTTTCCAGCTTTTTACCAGCAAGAGGTTGTAAAGGAAGACGAGGTTTTCCTCCAGGTAATCCCAGTAAATCTAATCCCGCTTTAATAACCACTGGATTTGTTACAGCATAACATATTTCCATTAACGGAAAATACTTAAAAACTGTTTCACGAGAATAAACCATCTCCTCATATGCTTGCCAGGGACGTGATAATTGAGCAAACTCCTCAGGAATCAGATTACCGGTAATGCTGGTAGTTCCGGACCCACCAATAGCTAAATTAGGTAGAATGATAGAATAATTAGGTGCATCACAGGTTAAAATATCAATTTTTCTTTCCATTCCTCTTTGTACTTTAATTAGCTGACTAACATCAGGCATTGCTTCTTTCAAAGCAATAATGTTTTTGATGTGGGTCATTTTTAGGGCTGTTTCCGGCTTAATATTTACACCTACCCGGGTAGGATTGTTATAAACAGCAATAGGAATCGAAACTTGTTCTGCAACTGTCTTTACAAAATGGTAAATATCATCTTGAGGTGGCTTGATATAAGGGGGTATAACCATCAGAGCACCATCAGCTCCAACTATTTGTGCATATCTGGTCATTTCAACGGTATCGTGGCTATTGGAACAGGTTGTCCCTACCAGGACCGGTATTTTGTCACGAGTATATTCTACAACAAACTTTATGACCTGTTTTTTTTCCTCATTAGAAAGCATAGAAGATTCACCTGCTGAGCCTAACACCAACAGACCATTGGTGCCATAACAATGCTGAAAATCAATTATTGGCTTAAATTTATCAAAGTCAATCTTTCCATCTTTTTTGAAAGGGGTTGGAATTGCCACCCATGAACCTATAACTTTCATTTTAATTATTTCCTTTCTTTGCTTGAATAGTAATAGGATCTTCTATCTTAATACCAAGATTCTTCCCGGTTGTCCTTTTTGAAGAAAAAAGAACAATATTCTGATGATTGGGCATATGAGTATCATCAAAACCTGCCACAATACCCAATAGCTGGTTGTTCCAATATACTTCATCACCAACTACCATTACTCCCCCCCGACGTATTTCAATAAAAGCGATATAGGAAACTTGGTTAACAGTTTTCCCGGGTTGGACATCTTTTTCGTCTGTTACCATTAGCTCATGAATTTCATTTTTTTTTAGAGCTCTGGATTTTGGTTGAATTAAGCTCAAACCTCTATCCTCCATTTTCAGCTGTAAAATGGCTACTACTGAAGATTGTATGACTCTTTTTAAACCGTATGGGCTTTTTGTAACCAGTCCACTGGCATAAGGATCCATTTTTCCACTTCCTTTAACCTCAATTAATACTCACAATTTTAATTTTGTATATAATCAGCAACAAGCAATGGCTTCCATTTCAATTTTTGCTCCCTTAGGTAAATTACCAACTTCAACACAAGCCCTGGCCGGCAAACTAATACCAAAATATTCTGAATATACCTGATTTACCCGGTCAAAATCTTTCATGTTAGTAATGAAAATAGTTACTTTTAATATTTTTCCCAATGAACTACCTGCGTCCTCCAGGATAGCCTTTAGGTTTTCTATCACCTGTTTTGTTTGTGTAGTGATATCACCATCTAAAAATTTATTATCAACCGGTTCAATAGCTATTTGCCCGGATACAAAAATCAGACTATTGAATTTTGTTGCCTGAGAATAAGGACCAATCGCTGCTGGGGCTTTTTTTGTGTTTATAATTTCTCTATTGATTGAAAACACCGCCTTCCAATTTGATATTTTCCATAATGATTTTATAAAATCAAGCTACTGTATATTTAAATTCTTCTTTTCTCAGTTTCATTTTCAGGTTTTATCTCTGCCAGATAATTATAAATAGTAAAACGGGAAACATTTAATTTTTCTGCAATTCGCTCGACAGCATCTTTGACCAGGAAAATACCATGTTTCTGTAAATAGCGAACCATTTCAATTTTATCTTCCTTTTGCATCTTATTTGGATTTTTACCAATTTTTTGTTGTGCTTTGGTAAATAATCGCTCCATTAATTCATCAAGGGATTCTGAAAATGTTTCTTCTTTTTCTTCCTGAATAAAATTTTCTTTTTCATGAAAATTATTTTTAATATGGCAAAAATCTTCAATTTCCCTGGCGACACCCAAAAGTGGTTCTAAATTAAAATTAATACACAAAAATCCAACAATTTTTCTTTTATTATCTCTTATAAAAATAGTTGTTGATTTTAATTTTTTACCATCTTTGCTTTCAGTTTGATAATTTGCAACATAATTAATGTCATTAAACAGATCAGATGTTAAAAAATACAAACCAAGGTCGGTCATCGGGGCACCGATTTTTCTCCCGGTAATGTAACCATTTTCGATAAGTACAACAGATTGTTCTAAATCGCTTACATCATGAAGTAGGACTTCACAATTTTTCCCAAAAGCTCTGGCAATACCCTTGGCTACCGGAATTAGATTTACCAACAACGGATTTATTTTTTTATCGATCATTTTGTAGTATCACTCAAGAAAATATTTACTTAATTTATATCACAGAATAAATTATTAATCAAAATATTATTAAAATATTTTTATAATTTTACAATTATTTTGTTAAGTACTTGAGATATAGAAAACAATAGCAGTAAAATAGCTGGCAGTATATTGAAAATGATTGTATTATTATAAAAGTAGAAAAAAACAGCAAAATAATTAATGAACAATTAAACTATATTTAATACTTCTTTCATGCTAAACAATCCTTTTTGCTTACTTATAATAAAATAGATTGCTTTCACTGTACCCTGGGCAAAAGCATCTTTGCTATAGGCCTTGTGAGTGATTTCTAATCTTTCACCTGAAGAATTAAACATAACAGTATGTTCTCCACTGATATTGCCTGCCCTGACAGCATGGATCCCTATCTCTCCTTTTTTCCTTTCAGCTGCATTTCCTGACCGCCCATAAGTTGCTACTTTTTCCAACTCTATATTTTTCTCCCGGGCAATAATTTCGGCAATTTTTTTAGCAGTTCCGCTGGGGGCATCTTTTTTGTAACGATGATGTGTTTCGATGATTTCAATGTCATATTGATCATCCAGGATACCGGAAACTTTTCTGACTAGTTCAAATAATAAATTAACCCCTAAAGCCATATTGGGAGATAATACGATAGGAATAGAATTAGCCGCATTCTCAATCTGTATGACCTGGGCATTAGAAAAACCTGTTGTGCCAATAACCATTGCTTTTTTATGTTTTGTGCAAATTTCTAAATGTTCCAGAGTAGCTTCCGTATTGGTAAAATCGACAACAATATCACTTCTCTCAATAACATTTTCTAAATTTGCTTCCACCTTGATATTGATTTCTCCTATATTCATAATAGTGCCCCAATCTTTCCCTAAATCAGAATGTCCTTCAGCTTCTATAATTCCCGCCAGTTGAAGGTTCTCCTCCTGATAAACTTTGTAGGCAATCAATGATGCCATTTTTCCGCATCCACCACAGACAACAACTCGCTTCATATTTTAGCCCTCCAATAATCCGAATTTTTTCAAATCCTTTTTTAATTGTATCAGATGATTTTCTTCCATATCTATCATTGGTAAACGCAATTTTCCTGCCGGTAATCCCATTAAGCGAACAGCTGTTTTCACCGGAATGGGATTAGTTTCATAAAACATTGCTCGACTCAAAGGATAAATCACTTCCGTAAACATATTCTGAGCTTCCTGGTAGTTACCATCTTGAAATTCCTTTACCATCAAAGAAACCTTCTCCGGGATAATGTTTGCTACTACTGATATAACCCCTTTCCCTCCAATAGACAGAACGGGAAGAAGAATTTTGTCATCACCTGAGAGTAAGGTTAACTTATTCCTGCATAAGTACATAATTTCTGCCATCTGTTCCAGGTTACCGCTGGCTTCTTTTACTGCCACAATATTTTTCAATTCAGCTAACTCTGCCAGTGTGGAAGGCAGTAAATTGACCCCTGAACGAGAAGGAACATTGTAGACAATTGCCGGAATATCAACTTTTTCAACAATTGTCTTAAAGTGAGCATAAAGTCCTTTTTGGGTAGGTTTATTATAATACGGCATTACCAGCAAAACACCCTGTACTCCTATGTCTTTAGCACTGGAGGTCAGATCAATGGCTTCCTCGGTAGAATTAGATCCTGTTCCGGCAATTACCGGAACTCTTCCAGCAACAGCCTTCACGGTAAATTCAATTACTTTTTTATGTTCTTCATGACTTAAAGTTGGGGATTCTCCTGTTGTACCACAAGGAACAATGGCATCTGTACCATTATTAATATGAAACTCAACCAATTTTTTTATTCCCTCTTCGTCAACACGGTTTTGCTTGTCAAAGGGGGTAATCAAAGCAACAATGGAACCACTAAACATTTTATTTTCTCCTTTAGATTATATTTTTCTCTTCATTTATTTATTTGATACCACCAGATTTCTTACAGAATCTTTAATCATCTGGTAAACTATATCTTTATTCTGCCAGGCAAGAAATATCATAATGTCCGTTTTTATAGTAGTCATTTCTAAAATATTTATATTATTTTCTGCTAAGGGACGAGTTATCTTCTCGATAATCCCCGGAGTTTCAATAAAATCCCTACTGCTTAATACAATCAAGGCAATATCCTTTTTGAAAGTTACTGATTTCAGATTATCATTTTTTAGAATAACGGGATGAATTAAATCATAAGCTTTTTTCGAGTGTTTCTCTAACAGATATATTCCAATATATTGGCTTCCGGTTGTGATGCCCTGTATACTAATATTATGTTTTGCCAGTGGTGAAACAAAATCTTTTAAAAGACCGGGCGTTTCCAGAATTTTATTTCCAATCACCGTCAACAAACAGAGCTTTTCTGGGAAAACAGATATTTTACTGGAAAAGCTTCCTTCGATTTCTGTACCGCTTGAATCTAAATTTCCATTTTGAAAATGAATAATTTTTGCTTTCATCTTATCATTTTTAAAATGCAATGCTCTGGGATGTAACACCCGAGCTCCTCCTTCAGCCAAAATTCCCATTTCTTCTACGCTAATTTTGGGAAGTGTCTCTACTTTTTTAATTAGTCGGGGATCAGCAGACGCTACACCTGAGGCATCAGTTACAATAATTACTTCATCAGCTTGAATAAAATTACCCAGGGCAAATGCCGAAATATCACTCCCACCCCTTCCCAGACAAGTAATATTTCCGGCTTGTTCACTCCTGCCCAAAAATCCGCAGACAACAGGAACAATACCCTCTTTTAATAATGGTTCAATATAAAGCTGGCATTGTTTTTTACTTTTTATGGAATCAATATCTGCTTCTAAAAGATTGTCCGAGTCAGTAATAATCGGAAAATTTTCCTTTGAAGGGTCAAAAGTACAGGATTTTATCCCTTTTGCTTTTAAAGCAGTAAAAATTAACCGTGCACTCATTCTTTCTCCAAAGGATACAAATTCGGCATAATCATTTATGTCATATATTTTTTTGGTCACACCATCCAGTAAGGATATTAGGTTATCCGTTGTATCTCCCATAGCAGAAACCACAACCAATACTTCATTGCCATCATTTATTTTCTTGATAATAGATTGAGTGGCCTTCTCTATTCTTTCTGTATCCTGAATGCTTGTTCCACCGAATTTAACAACAAATCTTATAACAATCACCTCTTTAAAATATACTGCAGCTTTATATTAATTTTCCTGATAATAGATATCGGCTTTTTCTAATCTGTTCATAGCCTCTTTAATTCTAGGTACATCAACGGTTAAGGCAATTCTTACGTAGCCTTCACCATATTCACCATAACCGATCCCGGGAGTAACGATAATGCCGGTTTTCTCTAAAACATTATTAGCAAATTCAATTGCACTTACACCATTGGGTGTAGGAATCCATACATAAAATGTTGCTTTGGGAGGATTAATATTCCAACCCAATCGTTTTAAACCATTTACTACTGCATCCCTTCTTTCGATATACATATCAATTAAACGGGGAATATGGTCCTGGGGACCGGTTAAGGCAGTAATTCCGGCTTCTTGAATTGCTTTAAAAATGCCTGAATCAACATTTGTTTTAATGATTGAAAGGGCTGATACTGCTTCCCGATTTCCGACTGCAAATCCAATTCGCCAACCGGTCATATTATAAGTTTTTGACAGTGAATGGAATTCTAAACATACATCCCTGGCACCATCTACCTCTAAAAAACTTGGTGCTTTATAACCATCATAAGCCAATTCTGAATAAGCAAAATCATGACATATTAAAAGGTCATATTTTTTAGCAAAATCCACAACTTCTTTAAAATAATCTTTGCTGGCAATAGCACCCGTAGGATTGTTTGGATAGTTTAAAAAAATTAATTTAGCTTTTTTAGCTGCTTCTTCATCAATTTTATTTAAATCGGGAAGATATCCGTTTTTTTCCAATAAAGGCATATAATAAGGTTCTCCGTTGGCAAATAATGTCCCGGTTTTATAAACAGGATAAGCCGGATCAGGTATTAAGCTAACATCACCTGGGTCAACAAAGGCTAAAAATACGTGGGCAATTCCTTCTTTTGAACCTATTAAAGAAATTACTTCTTCCTCAGGGTCCAGCTTAACACCAAATCTTTTTAGATACCAATCCGCAACCGCTTTTCTAAAATTCTTTGTACCCTCATAGGGAGGATAATCATGTGTTTTGGGATCTCTGGCACTTTTTGCCAACTGATCAATAATATGTGAAGGGGTCGGTTTATCAGGGTCTCCGATTCCTAAATTTATTATATCAACACCTTTTTTTATAGCTGCTTCTTTTTTTTTGTCTATTTCTGCAAACAAATATGGTGGTACATTCTTAATTCTTTCTGCAATTCTCATAACACTTTTTTCCTTTCTTCTCACTTATTGTTATTGTTAAATTAATTTACTATTATAAAAATCTACTCAATATTAACCGATCCCTGAAAAACACTTTCCGCCGGACCGGTCATATAAATATGTTCATCCTCTGCCCACTCTATCTTTAGATCTCCGCCTTTTAAATGAACAATAGTATCGGGTTTAATCCTTTTATTAAGAACACCGGCTACAACAGCTGCGCTAGCCCCGGTTCCACAGGCCATAGTTTCGCCAACACCCCGTTCCCATACTCTAAAATTAATCTCATGTTCATTTATTGGTTTAACAAACTCCACATTGGTTTTTTCTGGAAATAAATGATGCTTTTCAATTACGGAACCAATTTCTTGTACCGGAAAATGGTCTACATCTTCTACAAAAATTACACAATGCGGATTACCCATTGAAACACAGGTTACCCGAAAATGCTCATCATTTTCCAGTGAAATAGTCTCATTGATTACCTGTCTATCGGGGTTTCCAATCATGGGAATTTCTTTCTTTGTTAAATGAGGTTTCCCCATGTCTACCTTAACACCTTCAATACTACCATCTAGTTCCTGATTAAAGATAAGTTCGGGGATAATTTCTCCTGCTAAAGTTTCTACCGAAAATTTCGTTTTATTAATTAATTTATTTTCATAGGCATATTTTGCAAAACAACGAATCCCATTTCCACACATCTGGGCCTCACTTCCGTCAAAGTTAAATATTCTCATTCTTAAGTCATATTCATCTGAAGGAAGTATTAAAATTAATCCGTCTGCTCCGATTCCAAAGTGACGTCGGCAAAGATTTTTTGCTACCTCACCAAAGTTAATCTGATCAGGAAGTTGCTTGGAATAAAAGTCCATTACTATAAAATCATTTCCAATTCCATGCATTTTAGTAAAATCAACTTCCATAAATGCCTCCTTTTACCTTCATTCTTTTAAATTTTGTTTAATAATTTTTTGTTTATTCTTAAGCTAACCATGCCGGAAAAACGTGATTTTGGTTGAGGTCCTGATATGTTTCTCCTTTGACCATAAGATCATGTTTGCCCTGATTTACAAGTACTACCGGTGGCCTGGGAATTCCGTTATAATTGTTAGACATAGAATGATGGTAAGCGCCGGTAGAAAAGAAAACCATTAAATCACCACTTTCTGCCTCAGGTAGTTGAATATTCTCAATAAGAATGTCACCTGATTCACAATATTTTCCCGCAATTGTTACGGTTTCCACAGGTTTTTGATTAAATTTGTTAACAATCAATGCTTCATACTGTGCATCATAAAGGCTAGGGCGGGGATTATCAGCCATACCCCCGTCAACGATAAGATATTTCTTTAAACCTTTTATCTCTTTAATTGCTCCAATATGGTAGAGGGTTATACCCGCTTCAGCAACAATCGATCTTCCCGGCTCGACCAGAATCTGTGGAATGGCCAGATTTTTTTCACTGCATACTTCTTTTACTTTTTCTACCAATTGATGAATATAATCATTAATTGAAGGAGGTGAGTCTTTATCAGTATATCTTACCCCTAATCCTCCTCCTAAATTAAGCATATTTGTTTTAACTTGATATTTTGTCTCAATATCTTTGATCATACCTATCATCTCTTTGGTAGCCAGATGATAAAATTGTATATCAAAAAGTTGTGACCCTATATGACAGTGGATTCCTTGATAAATCAGATGATCTTTCTTTATTATTTGGGGAAATACTTCAAGAAAATCCCGAATCGGTATACCAAACTTTGAATCAACCTGCCCTGTTCTGATCTTCTCGTGAGTATGGGTATCAACTCCCGGTATTATTCGAACCATAATATTTACTTTCTTATTTAATTCATTGGCAATCTGGTCAACTAGTTGAAGTTCATAAAGATTATCTATAATAATCGTTCCCACATTTCCATTAATTGCAAATCTAAGTTCTTCCTCTGATTTGTTGTTACCGTGAAAATAAATCCTCTCTCCCGGAAAACCTGCTGATAATGCCGTATAAATTTCTCCTCCTGAGGAGACATCAAGGCCAAATCCCTCATCTTGCAGAATCCGACACATGGACTGTACCAAAAATGCCTTACCCGCATAAAGAACTTCAAAATCAATATTGCATTCTTTAAATGCTGAAGTATATTCCCGGCATTTTTCCCGGATAATACTTTCCGAAAAAACATAAAGGGGTGTGCCATAATTACGGGATAATTCCTCTAAAGAACATTCATCAAACATTAATTTACCACTTCCATTTAAATCGAAACCTTTACGGTTTAATATTTTTTTATCTAATGTCGTTGTCATTATTTCCTCCTTTGACATCTACTGTATATTTTAGAAATAAATACCACACCCGCATAGCGGGTGGCTTTAAGAAACCTCTAAAAGAGGCTTGGCTTTTTCTTATCCACTCCTTGCTTTAAGGCTCCAAGCAAACAACAGTTAACATCATATATATAGTTATATAGCCTTTCTGGCCAAATCATTTTATTCAACCATGAAAAACTACCTTCTAAGAAGTTGGTAATGGTTAAATAAAAAAAGCAATCAATAAGCGCCAAGCTCATCGATTGCTTTAAATAAATAGCAAAAGTTCTTTTTACCTCCCTTTTATCTCTCCTCGATGAGATAGCGCACCATCAAAAACCGGGAGTTGTTTTTGATGACAGTACTATGATTGTTAACCATAGCCCCAGCCTGAATCTTAGAGCATTCGACTTCAGGCTTCGGCGAAGATCCCTTTTCTGATAAATCATCACTGCTCAGCTCATTATCAGTACTAATGATCGTTCGCGCCTCTACCCCACTTCAGATAAAAAGTGAGGCAAAACAATATTTAGTTGTTCCTTATATTTTAACAATATATTCAAAAAAGTCAAATATTTTAAAAAGATTTTGTATTTATCCAGTTAATAATAATGAAGAAATTTTTACTTTCGATAGTTTAATATATATTATAGAAAATCATTTTAAAGCTATTTTTTTAAACATCACTCTTATCTAACAATTCTTTGGCTTTCTATTTTGACAAAGTCGTAATTCTTCTCAACACCTATTCAATACATCATTTTAGTAAGGAGTCAAGTTTAAAAATGCTTATTTGTATTGCTTAAACTAAAAAATCTTATTGTTTTAATTAATATTAATTGGTTCTACTTTAAGATAATATGAAAATTACTTCTTATAAATAGTACAAACAAACCTTTTCATAGACTTTAATATATTTTAAGGTTTTAAGAATTCCAATGTCCAAGATAAGTCAAGATCAACCAGCTTACCTTTTTCAGGTATTCCATTTACTGGATCCCAATTCATCAATTCATATCTCATCTTTAACGCTTTTTCAAATCCTTTTCTATCAACTGCACCGGTACCATCCAATGGCCCCTGGTTGAAATTTTGATAGAATATTTCAGGTAATATATCGTCTTTTGGAGTAAACCCTTCTCTGATATTAAACATATGAGCCATATTGATGGATCTTTCCCCAACTTGCATCAACTCAAACCAGCTTGTTTCCCAACCGGTAATAGAATGAATAATTTCCAGTAATTCATGTAATGTCCCGGGACCTCTGGGTATGTAACCAAAACAACAAATACCCAGAACATCAAGTAAAGACCAATAGATATCAAGCTTTTTAAATAACCTTACTTTTTTCTCTCCCAGCTCATGTAATGAAACAGGATCATATATTCCCAATTCTGTTAATCCTGTAATTCCAACAGATTCTTTATCAGTAAAGAAAAAATCATGAGCGACCTTCATATGGTCTGCTCCATAATCAGCAGTAGCAAATTGTATTCCTTTACCAGCCTGAATTCGGGGATCATGCATGGGAACTTCCTGGCCTTTAACCTGATGAATAAATCTTTCGCTTCCTTTTCCTATTTTTTTAGCTGCCACCAAAGAACCCTCTGCCAGTAGGTTGCCCAGATAACCTTTACGATGTACAATCCTGTCTATCATTTCTAGTAATGCTTCTTTGTTACCGAATTTTAAATCAATACCATCGGTATCTTCTTTAGTTAGAATGCCTTCTTCATAGCATTGCATAGCAAAACCAATTACCATGCCCATACTTATGGTATCAACAGTATGCTTGTTGCATAATTCATTGGCTTTGGCAATATATTTCCAATCATATATGCCACATATCGTTCCCAGGGCACCTCCGGTTTCGTATTCCGGACCTCCATAGCTGGGGTCTACTTGTAGTTCTTTCTCGTCTACTTCAACTACATGTTTACATCTAATTGGACAGGCATAACAGGTATCATATTCCTTTAGAATAACTTTGTTTTTAATATCTTCTGCTAATGATCGGGCATCTTCAACACTCGAGGCTGAAAAATTTAAACATGGTAACCAGCCAGTATTTAATATTCCTGGTAGAGATTCAATGGTTCCTTTCTCTCTTTGAGGACTATTTTTTACTCTTTTGGAAATATTCTTGGTTATTTCTTTTATTTTTTGCTTATCATACACTTCTATATCTTTAGTTCCCTTTACTGCAATTGCCTTTAGATTCTTGGAACCCATTACTGCTCCTAGACCATTCCGACCATTAAAGTGACTCAAATCATTCACAATATTGGCAAATTTTAGTAAATTTTCGCCCCCGGGGCCGATTAAGGCAGTTCTTATTCTGGAATCCTTGAGTTCTTCTCGAATTTTTTCTTGCGCGACCTTCGTTTCTTCTCCCCATAAATGATCTGCATTTCTTATTTCTACCTGTCCGTCTTTAATCCATAGATAAACGGGGGTTTTTGCTTTTCCCTGGATAATAATGGCATCGAATCCTGACTTTTTAAGCTCCGGAGAAAAGAAGCCACCTGCTTCGGATTCACCTTCTGCGCCTGTCAAGGGGGATTTTGCACAAACAGTGTAGCGGTTTACAGTTGGCGCGGCCGTACCTACAATTACACTGGGGGCAAATATTAACAGATTATCAGGAGACAAAGCATCTATGCCGGCTTTCATTTCCTTAAGCATATAATATAGTGCTAGTGCTCTTCCACCCCAATATTTCCGATAAAATTTTTCATCCTGATGTTCAATCCAATATTTCTGTTCGTTTAAATCAACACGTAAGATATTGCCTGAATATCCGTATGGCATTTCAGAACTCCTTCCTTTTTAACTGAATTGCTTATCTAAATCTTTAATGTTATAAGTTAACATAAATGAGCTCCTTGATTTTCGTAAAGCTCAATCCTACAAACTTATTTATTAAATTAATTATAATTGATTATTTAATTTTTGTATAATTTCTTCAGTAATTTTTTCGGGATCAAATCCTGCTTTCCTGGCTACCTCATCGCCGGGACCACTTTCTCCAAAAGTTCGAATAAAAAATCCCATTGATAATCCAGAAATAACTTCATACCATCCCTGTCCGGTAGCAGCCTCAATAACTACTTGAAGTTTGTTTGCACTACCAAGAGTATCTTCCTTGTAATTTAAAGATTGATTTGCAAACTCCTCCCGGTCCGGAATAGAAACAACCCGACAAACAATGTTATTATTTTCTAAGATATCTTTAACCTGTAAAGCAGTCTGGACTTCACTACCACTGGCAGATATAGTAACATCAATTTTATCTTTGCTTCTATTAACAACATAACCGCCTTTTTGCAAATCATCAAGATTAAGTTTTTTATTTAATTTTGGCAAATTTTGTCGGGAAAGTATCAAGGCAGTAGGGCCTTCTCTTCTCTCCAGAATAACTTGCCAGGCCGCCTTAACTTCCTCACTATCTGCCGGACGAATAACTTTTAAGTTAGGAATTAATCTTAATGATTCCAGTTGTTCGATAGGTTGATGGGTCGGACCATCTTCTCCGACATAGATTGAATCATGAGTAAATATATATATAACAGGTTGTTTCATCATAGCGGCCAACCGAATAGTAGGTCTCATATAATCGGAAAAAATCAAAAAAGTAGAACAATAAGGGCGTAAACCTTTATGCAGAGAAAGACCATTACAGATAGCGCCCATAGCATGTTCTCTAACCCCAAAACGAATATTTCGGGCATCAAAACAATCTTTTTGTATTTCCGGGAAGTTATTCAGATAAGTCTTGGTCGAAGGAGATAAATCGGCCGAGCCCCCCACAATAAAAGAAATCTTTTCAGCAATTTTATTTAATATTTTCCCTGAGGCACTTCTTGTGGCAATTTTCTCATCAAAATTCATTTCTGAAAAATCCAAATTATCTGGAATCTCCAAATGCATCCCGCTGTCCCATTCTTTCCTCTTATCAGGATATTTTTTGGTCCATTGGGCAAATTTTTCTTCCCACTCTTTTCTGCTGCGGGTAAGTTTTGCTATATTCTCCTGGAAATAAGCCTTTACTTTGTCACTGATATAGAAAGTTTTATCAGCGGGTAAGCCGATATTTTTTTTCAGTCCTTCTACTTCTTCCTTGCCCAAAGGTGCCCCATGTGCTATGTGGCTATCTTGTTTGGTCGGTGCCCCGTATCCAATGTGTGTTCTGGTTACAATTAGAACAGGCTTGTCATTCTTTTCTTTGGCTTTCATCAATGCCATCTTTAATTCATCGATATCGTGGCCATTAACATTTTCAATAACCTGCCAGTTATAGGCCCGATAACGATCGGCTACTGATTCAGTGAATGTTGCTTCTGTTCCGCATGCCAAAGAAATATAGTTCTGGTCATAAATCACAATTAGTTTTCCCAACCCCCAATGTCCTGCCAGGGAAGCCGCTTCTGAAGTAATTCCTTCCATCATACAACCATCACTGGCCAGAACATAAGTATGATGATCAACAATATTAAATTCTTCAGTATTGTATTTTGCAGCCAGCATCTTTTCTGCTAATGCCATCCCCACACCATTAGAAAGTCCCTGTCCTAATGGACCTGAAGTAGCCTCCACTCCGGGTGTATACCCGTACTCGGGATGACCGGGTGTCACAGAGCCTATTTGTCTGAAGTTTTTAATATCTTCTAAGGAAATATCATATCCGGCTAAATGTAATAATACATATAATAGAATAGAACCATGACCGGCCGATAGAACAAATCGATCCCGATCTGGCCAATTTGGCTCTTTGGGATCATACCTGAGTATTTCACCAAACAAAACTGCTCCAATTTCAGCACATCCCAGAGGCAATCCCGGATGTCCGGAATTTGCCTTTTCAATTGCATCAACAGATAATCCCCGAATAATTTTGGCTACCTGGCTTAACATCTTTCCCCTCCTCTATTTATTTTCCTTAACATCACACATTTCCCTTATCCATTAAGTTTTTATCCTTCTAATTGCTAATTTTCCAAAATCTACCCACCTTGTTTAGCAATTATCACTTGATTCATTTCGTCTATTTCACCCAATCGAACTTTTATAATTTCTCGAAAAGAGGTTGGTACGTTTTTCCCCACATAATCTGCTCGAATGGGAAACTCACGATGACCTCGATCGATTAATACGGCCAGCTGAATACATTTCGGTCTCCCCAAATCAACTATGGCATCCATTGCGGCTCTAATGGTTCTACCGGTATAGAGAACATCATCAACCAATAATATTTTTTTCTCAGCAATCTGAAAAGGAATTTCTGTTTTCATAACTATTGCATTTGGTTGTTTCTCTTTTAAATCATCCCTATAAAGGGTAATATCTAATACCCCGACCGGAATACTTGTTTTCTCAATATGATAAATATGACCTGAAATCCTTCTAGCCAGGTATTCACCTCTCGTTTTTATTCCAATAATTCCCAAATCTTTTACACCTTTGTTTTTTTCAAGAATCTCATGGGAAATCCTGAGCAAAGTCCGGTCGATATCTTTTTCATTCATAATAATAGACTTACTAACAAATTCCACTTTTTTTTATTCCTCTTCAGATTAGAGATTAAGGGCAATAATAATTATTAATCCCCCTTAATGGTAGACTTAAGGGGGATTATATTTGTATATATATTATTACTCTTAGTTGCTTAATTGCCCAATGTTGCTACCATTACGGCTTTTATGGTATGTAAACGATTTTCCGCTTCGTCAAAAACAACAGAATGTTTACTGCGAAATACCTCGTCTGTCACCTCCATGGATTTTAATCCAAATTTATCAAAAACTTCCTGGCCTATCGTGGTATTGGTATCATGAAAAGAAGGCAAACAGTGTAAAAATATTGCATCAGGATTTTGTGTTGCTTTTATCATATCCATATTTACCTGATAATCTTTTAATAAGTTTATTCTTTCGGCCATTTGGTCTTCTTCTCCCATAGATACCCATACATCTGTGTAAATGGCATCTGCGTTTTTTACTCCCTGAGATATATCATCAGTTATTTTTATAACTGCTCCTGATTCTTTTACTCTTTCTTTTGCCTCGCTTACCAACTCTTCATCGGGATACAATGACCCGGGAGAAACAATTCTAAATTCAATGCCCATAATCGAACAAGCCAGAAGCAAGGAATTTGCCATATTATTTCTTCCATCTCCAACATAAACTAAAATTGCTTCCTCTAGTGGTTTTTTAATGTTTTCCTTAATGGTCATTAAATCAGCCAGAACCTGGGTAGGATGGTACTGGTCAGTTAATCCGTTCCAGACTACTGCCCCAGAATAACCTGCTAATATATCTACAGATTCCTGTTTAAAACCTCTGAACTCAATGCCATCATAATAGCGGCCTAATACTTTTGCTGTATCCTCCATGGATTCTTTTTTACCCATCTGAGAACCTGTCGGTCCAAGGTAAGTAATATTGGCTCCCTGATCAAAAGCAGCCACTTCAAAGGCACATCTGGTTCTGGTTGAAGCTTTTTCGAATATCAGGGCAATATTTTTTCCTTTTAGTTTCTGTTGTTCTATCCCCGCATATTTGGCTTTTTTCAGGCTGATGGATAAATCCAGTAAAAAATTAATTTCTTCTTTGGTAAAATCTTTTAAAGTAATTAGATGGCGGTTTCTTAAATTGACTGGCATTATTTTTTCCTCTTTCTTTCTTTTTTATCTTGGTTAAGCCAAGAATAATATTAACACAATTCTATTGTATCTTCTTTTTAGGTACAATCAAAAGATATTACTAAGCTTAAAACTATTCTTTACTCTTTACCTTTTTACAGAATAAGATAAATAATCACTAAAGTCAATCAAATGATCTGGTCATTAAACAATGTCTAGCTGGCTACAGTATATTCAAAATTTATGAAATATTAAAACTGATGAACAAAAATTCCGCTTCTTATTTTCGGTTCAAACCAGGTAGATTTAGGGGGCATAATTTCATTGTTATCTGAAACAGCAATTACCTCATCCATTGACGTGGGATAAAGGGTAAAAGCAATATTGTTCCCCTTCCGGGTTTTATTCGTTAATTGTAATATTGCATCTTTGCCACCAATAAATTCAATTTTTTTACTTTTTTGGGGATCTTTAATCCCCAATAATGGCTCCAGAATCTGATTTTGCAATATAGACACATCCAATTGGTCAACCACACTTTGACTTTCTATAATATTATTCTGCTTAACAGATAACCGGTACCATTGGGAAGCCAACTTCATACCAAATTCATATTTCTGTGATGGTAAAAAAGGTTGATTCACAGTTATTTTTTCAACTTGAAAATTTTTCTTTAATTGATTCAAAAAACAATTCGGAGAAATTCCGTGCAACTCTTTAATCAAACGATGATATCCCAGTATGCTAATTTGATAATGTGGTACCAGTACAGCTGGGAAATAAGCGTATTGTTTATCTGTACCCTTGGTTAGTTGTTGTTCTTTGCTTTCTATTCTAGCTACTTCTGCAGCTGCAGCTACACGATGATGTCCGTCGGCAATATAAAAGCTTTGGATTTCCTGAAAAGCATTTTGCAATGAAATTATAACATAATCCTGATTAACCTTCCAACAGCAATTTCTTATGCTGTCATCAGAAATAAAATCATAAATCAAATTTTTTTTCACTTTTTCCTCTTGTACTATCTTTTCAATATGGGAGTTACCCTTGTAAACTATCAAGGCACATCCGGTATGTGCTCTGGTTATTTGGATATGCTTTACCCTTTCCTGCCAGGTCTTTAACCTTATTTTTTCATGTTGTTTAATTGCTCCCTTTTGGTAATCTTCTGTTGATAGACAAGCCACGATACCGGTTCGCTGAAAAGATTTATTTTCTTGCTGATAAATATAAAAACATGGATTTGGTTCTAACAACATTACTTTTCTTTTTATCATATCTCTCAGGTTCTCGTCCGCTATCTCGGCTAATTGTTGATAATTTAAATTGCTTAAGCAAGAAATACTTGCTTCCGGTTTAATAACTTTCAGAAAAGAATCGGGATTCTCCTTGAGAATTTCTGCAGCCTCAACTTGGCTAACTACATCATAAGGAGGAGAATTGACAGAAATAATTGATTTTGTTCCTGGTCGTAATGCTCTAAATGCTTTAACTGTTACCACTTGTTTCCTCCCTGAACAATTTATTATCACGATACTCTTCTATTAATCTCAGGATTTGTTGACCAATACGAAATTGTGCTTCACAGGTAGAAGCACCAATATGAGGAGTAACTGAAACTTTTTCATGCTGAAGTAAGGCAGTATTATCACATGGTTCCTGGCAATATACATCAATACCTGCACCTGCTATTTCCCCTTTATCCAGTGCTTCTATAAGTGCTTTTTCGTTAATTAATTTCCCTCTGGCAGTATTAATTAAGAAAGCATTTTTTTTCATTTTTTTTAATTCCGGTTCATCTATAAAGTAATTTTCTTTCTGGCTGGTAGGGATATGTAATGAAATAAAATCAGACCGACAAATTAACTCATCCGTGGAAACACACTTCCAGTCCGAATTAACATCCATAGAACCCATAATATCAGAATAAATTATCTCCATCCCTAATGCAGCGGCTTTTTGTGCCAGAGCTTGTCCGATTCTTCCCATTCCAATAATTCCCAGTGTCTTTCCAGATAATTCTATTCCCTGACATTGTTTTTTATTCCATTTTTTTTCACGCATAGATAAATTTGCCGGAATCATTTTTCTTGCCAAAGCAAACATGTGTGCCAATGCCAGCTCTGCAACTGCAGAACTACTTGCTTCCGGAGTATTGGCAACCATAATCCCTTTAGACTGTGCATAATTCACATCAATATTATCTAAGCCTACTCCAGCTCGGATAATCAATTTGAGCATACCTGTTTGAGCTGCACAGTCAAGAACTTTCTTATTTATTTTTGTTGCCGAACGAACAATAAGAATTTCATTATTCTGTACTTCCTGAAAAATCATCTCAGATTTTTCGGTATTTTCGTGAACTGTGAATGCTCTCTTTTTTAATTCTTCAATTACAAACGAATCTATCCTGTCTTTAATAAGAACATTAATCATAACCTTTCTAACCTCCTATAGCTAGTATCTGATTAATCATAGATAATAATTCCTCTATTTCATTTAAGGATATGTCTCCCATGTGGGCAATTCGAAAAGTTTCTTCTTTTAACTTTCCATAGCCATTAGAAATCATATATCCTCTTTCCCCGAGTTTTTGATTTAATTCTTTTATATTAATACCAGCTGTATTTTTTATACAAGTAACCGTATTTGAGGAAAACTCTTCCCGAGCAAATAAGGCAAAGTTATCTTTTGCCCATTCCTTAACCCGATTTGCAATTACCTTATGACGCTGAAAACGATTCTCCAAACCCTCTTCCATAATTAAACCCAGTTGATAATCGAGAGCAAACATATGAGAAAGAGAAGGGGTAAAGGGGTATTGGTAATCTTTTTTTACCAGGTATTCGTACAATCTCAATAAATCAAAATATACTCCACGATACTTGACTTCTCTTGCTGCCTCAAGGGCCTTTTGGGAAATAGAACAGAAAGAAAAGCCCGGTGGTAAACCAATGCATTTCTGGCTGGAAGTAATACATATATCAATACCAAGTTCATCCACCGGAATTTTAACGCCTCCCAATGAGCTCACAGCATCAACACAAAAAACAATATCAGGATATTTCTCTATCACATCAGTGATTTCTTGAATAGGGTTCATTACCCCTGTTGAAGTTTCATTATGGGTAATGGTAACTAAATCATATCTTCCATTTTTTAATATCTTATCAACCATCTCGCCTCTAATTGCCTGTCCATAATCTACTTCAAACCGATCTGCATTGACCTGATTAGCTACCGCCATTTCATACCATCTTTCCCCAAAGGCTCCACAAGTAAAGATAGCAGCTCGTTGCCTGGTACATGAACGAATAGCACCTTCCATTAATCCACTCCCTGAAGAAG
>CAZPII010000006.1:0-27558 GCA_964586485.1 uncultured Atribacterota bacterium
TTACTAAATATGTAAGCTCTCCGGAAACAACTAACACAGCACATTATTACGGTGGACAGGCAATCGTTACCGGAGTGAGTGTTAATGCACCGGTAGATGCTCTGATTAATCAGACATTGACATTCCAAGGCAAAGGGACATTGAGCGAAACAGTAAAATATAATGCGTGGACTACCTAAAGGAGGGTATTATGAGTAATGGAATAGAAAATGTAACACAGAGTCCGATGGAAATTGAATTAAACGACGGGAAGACCTATAAATTCGGGGTTGTGGGATTTGTTGATTACGGCGATTTTGTCCAGTACATCAAGGGTCAGAAAATAAAGCTATGTGAATACATAGAAGATAAAGAAACAAGATTGCAAATGGTTGAAAAAATCATGAATGAACAGCCAGACCTTGAAAAAGAATATGGTACAGTAAACGGGATTATTTACATAGCTTGGAAGGCAATACAGAAACATCAACCGGATATCAAGTTAAGTGATATGAATAATTTAATCGATTTGAACAACTTTGAAAAAGTATCAATCATACTCAATAACTTAGGGGGTACGGTAAAAAACCCAAAAAAGGCAAAGACGAAAAAATAGATTATTATCTTATCTTTGCCTACCTTAAACATTATTATGATTTTAGTTTAGATGAACTAAAAAATATGAGTATGTACAACATCCAGCAATACTTGGATAAAATACCGGAAATCTTAGGACAGAAAAAACAAAAAGAAGACCCAAGAGATGAGGAATTCCGAAAGAAATGGAAAAACGGGATACCGAAAAACCGGATAGATGATGACAAAGAACTAATGGAACAGGCGAAAAATTTAGGACTTAAAACTCCAAGGAAATGGTGAATATGAAATTAGGCGAAGTATGGGTAGAAATCAATGCAGACGGCGATAAATTATATAAAGTAATGTCTGATGCTGAAAAGAAAACTAAAACATCAATGGAAAATATTTCCAGAATGGCAGCTAAAGCTGGTAAGGCTTTTACTATAATGGGCGGTGTGGTTACTGCTGCCTTCGGGATGGCAGTAAAAACTGCTGCCGGCTTTGAACAATCTATGGCTAATGTTCAGTCTGTTGCCGGTGCTACAGGTAAAGAACTTGAAAAATTATCTGGCTATGCTCGTGAAATGGGGAAAACTTCAATCTTTTCAGCAAGCCAAGCTGCTGATGCTATGTACTATTTAGCCTCAGCTGGTATGAAAACCAACGAGATTATGGGTGCGTTGGAAGGGACATTAAAATTGGCTGCTGCAACACAATCTGATTTAGCCTTTACTTCAGAATCAGTTGCTGCTACATTATCACAATTCCAGATGGAAGCTGAAGAAGCGGATAGGGTTGCTAATGTTTTTGCTGCTACTATTGGAAGCTCACAGGCCACAATGGAAAAATTATCTACTTCGATGAGTTATGTTGGTGCAATGGCAAAGTCTATGGGTATGGAAGTGGAAGATGTATCGGCAATTTTAGGTAATTTGTATAATGCCGGTATTGATGCCTCTACCGCTGGTACTGCTTTGAGAATGGCATTTGCTAAATTATTAAATCCTACCACAGAAGTACAGAATACTTTAAAGGAACTCGAGGTTAGTATTACTGACTCAAATGGCAAAATGAAAGATTTTTCTGTTATCATTGATGAATTGGGTGAAGCTGGATTATCAGCAGGTGATGCAATAAAGATTTTCGGTCAGCGTGCCGGTCCAGCTATGCAGGCTCTTATTGGTCAGGGGATTGGTGCTATTGATGAACTAACTGATTCAATTACTGATACTGATAAAGCATCTGAAATGGCAGCTACACAGCTTGATACATTTCAGGGTAATTTAAAAATATTACAGAGTGCTTTTGAAGAATTACAGATTGCCATTGGAAATGTGATTATGCCTACTTTAACTGAATGGCTTAAAAAAGGACAGGACATTATTAATCAGGCAACAACATGGGCAGCAAAAAATGAGGAATTAGCTGAATCGTATGTTAAATGGACTGCCGGTGTCGGGGGATTAATGTTAGCACTTGGTCCGTTAATGATGATGATGCCGGGCTTGGTAGTAACTATTAAAGGATTAAATACTGTGCTTTTGACAGCAGGTACTCATCTTGGGGCTTTGGCTACACAAATAGGATTAACTATACCTCAATTTGCTTTACTGGGAGCTGAAATAGTCTGGATAACAGGAATTTATTATAAATGGATTAAGGCAATCAAAGAAGGAGCAAAAATAAGTGTAGACCTTGAAATGGCTCAAGGTAGGCTTGAATCCCAACAAAAGAAAATGGCTGATGCTCTTGGTGTGTCACTTAAAACATTAGAAAGATGGAATGATGAAGGCTATGGTATGACTGAAATGTTATTTAGGGCAGGTGTATCAGCAGAAGAATTTACGGCAAAATATAAAGGTGTAAACGAAGAATTAGAAAAAGGCACTAAACAAATGGAAAAAACTGCTGATTTTACTAAAGAGTTTGTTGATTCATTTGAAAAAGGTGTACCTAATGCCCTAAAAGAAGCACAGGAAGTTATTGAAAAATATAATACAACTCTAACAGACCACGAAAAACAAGTTATTGCTATCAACGAAAAGTATGATGAATTAGCCAAAGAGACACAGGAATTAATTGAAGATGAGGAAGAATTAACTGCTGCTATCAATACTTTAGAGGAAGCCAGAAATGCCGAACTTGCCTTGCTTGACCAAACTATAACTGCTCAAAATGAATTATCTCAGTTAAGAGAAAAAGCCAAAGGTGCTATTAAAAGTGTCAGCGATGCAATATTTGAAATGACACATAGTAAATATGATGTTGCTATGAGAGACTTAAACAGGGAATTTGATAATCATATTCAAGTTTTAAAGAACGCTGGACTGGAAGAAGATATTTACAAAGAAAAAGTTAAAGAAGCTGAAGAATGGTTAAGATTAAAAACAGAGGCACTTAAAGAACAATATGCTCCGCAAAAAGAATTAACCGAAGCAGTCAAGGAAACCACTGAAGCTCAAAAAGAGAATACAGAGGAAACAAAAGTAGCGGTTGAAGAAAGCAAAAAACTTACCGATACAGCTTCCGAAGGCTGGGATGGAATTACTATTAGCATAAACAAAGCAAGGGCATCTTTAACTAATTTTACCAAAGAAGGTGTTGCGGCTGCCATTGCTCAAATTAAAATGAATTATATGCCGACTATTAATAAATTAGTTGATGCGGTCAATACCAGCATGGGAATAGCACGTAAAATGGCACAGTACCAATTACAACAGGCTACCTCGACCATGAATAGAATGATACAGGAAGCTATGGATGGACTCAAGTATTATGAACAGGCACTCCAGACTGTCGGTGCTGATAGTGGTGGTGCTTCTGTAAGTGGTTTTTATCAACATGGCACTCCTTATGTCCCCAAAACAGGACTCTACCAATTACATCAGGGTGAGGCGGTTATTCCAGCTAATCAAAACACCTATAACAACTCATTCTCCCCTACTGTTAATTTATCGGTTCAGGGTGGGAACGCTACCGATATAGCATACGAAGTCGAGAGAACTCTTAATAATATGAGTAGAAACTTCAGGAGGACTGGTAATGTCTAATACATATTTGGGTTCATCGGATAATTCAATAAATTTACCTTTGGATTATATTCACGAGCCGGCAAAAATGGAAAATAGAACAAGGTCTCTTGATGCAACAATAATAGTCAATTATGCCGTGACTACTGGTGATGTAGTTATAACAAAATATCATTTTGAAATACCCGGAATCACTGTATCGGAAAGATTAACCATGAGAGCATGGGCATTGAAGACTCTCAACCTTGATTTTGTTGATAATATAACAATACCGGAAGTGTTCAGTACAACAAGCTCTACCGGAACGGTGACCATAGATTTACAAAGAAGTTTAGGTTCGACATCGACAGGGGATATCAGCATTGATTTCAATGATGTAGCTCAGGATGTGGCTATTACAACGGCAACCAACCCTTCATCAGGCGAGGTTTATGTAGACACCGACGGGACTATGACTTTCGGTCCGTGTCCGGCAAGCACTGAGAATATTATCGTGAACTACATACCGAAATACACGGTACGTGTAATTAGCGATGGGCAGGAATTTCTAACTAAAAATCCAAGCGGTAATAAAATAAGCCGTTATAGAATTGTATTGGAGGAAGTTTGATGCTTCATAACATGGATTGCGAATTTAGAGTTAATGCACAGGATTCAACCTACCCGACCTATAAAGAGGTAACTTGTACTGTCCATACCAATGCCAATGATGATAATATATTCGGCAAGTTAATAGACTGTACTATTGTTGTTACCGGTTATTTGACAGTGGCGTGCCGTAGCTGGAAACAGGGGATAAGGGTACAGGTTACTATCGACGGGGTTGATGTATCAAGTGCGTTAACTGGGGCTATTAATATAAGGCATGATAAAAACATGATAAGCTCATTCTCATTGAATTTAGGCGACACTCAATATGCCCCGATAGCCAATTCACATATTGACCTTGAAAAAGAGGTTGTTATTACAGCATGGATAAATGGACAGGAAAAGAAATTATTTACAGGGTTAGTTGATGATATTGAAGTCAATAACACCCCATTTAATATCGCTATCAATGGTTATGATTATGGTATAAAATTAAAGGATACCAGAGATACTATTATCTCGGTACAGGATTTAGGGATATCTACCAAGAGAAGTGATGCAATAAAATATCTTGCTGAACAGGCCAGCATAACAGATGTTGATATTCCTGAAATGGGTGCTATCACAATAGACAATTCTTTCTATGACCAATCAGTGTGGGATATGATACAAAAAGAGGCAATGGTAGAATTATACTGGGTACGTTTTAATGCAGAAGCCCAGATGCAGTTATTACTGGATAATATTAAAACTGATACCACTACCTACCCAGATGCGGACTGGACTTATGGAGAGGATAGATTTAAGCGATTAAATTACCGGAAAAACAAAGAGGGGATAATTAATAAAATTACAGTGTTGGGGAAGACCACGCAAAAAAGAATACCCCAAACTACTACTGATTTGACTGGTACAGGACAAACTTTTGATACACCTGTTACTTTATTTTCAGACTCAATAAGTATATCAAACGGAGAAACTATTAATGGTAACAGCGAATATAATTATACAAAGACCGTAGGAGATTTTACTTTAAAAATGGCTTGGGCGGGAACTTCGGTAGAAGATGTGTCTATTATAGTTGGCTGTAAGACTCAAAATATATGGGAATCTTATATTATAACAGCAGTATCTGAAACTGTTGGTGGGGATGCAACTTTAGAAAAATACTATGACAGTATATCTATAGGAAGCCCTACTAACTTAACAGGAATGGCTTGGCGTTTAGGTAGAGATGGTGGTGGAAATGATGGTTCAGCTTTTACTTTTGATGTAACGGTAACTGGATATCTCAACAGTGATGCAACCCCCACCCAGTATGAAACTGACACAACCTACACTATCCGCTATGACCAAATATCCGCAACTGTAACCGACCCTAATTCCATAGCCAAATATGGCACTAAAGACGGCGGTTCAGTAGAATATCCATTACTTGAAACATTAGCACAATGTGAGAATGTCGGCTCAAAAATTATTAGAGACTCACATCAGAATTTAGTCAATACCAGTTTTGCCGTGCCATTCAATCCTTTGGCTATTCCTGGACAGACTATTCAATTTAAGGATAGCAAAATAGGACTGACCATAGAACGATACTATGTAAAAAGCCTATCTCACAATATTATACCAAGCGGAAATACCAAAACAGATGTGGAGTGTGTCTATTATGCGTAATTTTATAGATGATTTACGAAATAATATTGATAAAAACATCAGTGAAAAAACAACCGTCAGAACAGGTGAAATCACAGCCGTTAACGATGATGGTACTTATGATGTCAAGATTGCCCAATCTGCAAGTGCCTATCCCAACATTGAAACGATTGATTATAATGCCCAATTTAGTGAAGGCGAGGTAGTGGAGATTATATTTGAGTATGGCAACAAAGAAAGCCCTAAAATTGTAGGCACAGCGAAAAAGATAGCTCAAGAACCTCATGAGGTGGAAGTGGATTATAGCGGAGATGGTGGGAAACAAACAGTAACAACAAGTATTGATTTTTCTTATGGCGGGTATATATGGACAAGTAATGATGTAGGAGATGGCAACACAACTTACACTATAGCCCATGATAAAACATCAGGAGATGACACTGATGATACATATTTATATATTGAACAATGGTATCATGATACCAACGAAACCTATGCTATTAGTCGTGGCTTTCTTTTTTTTGATACTTCCAGTATTCCCAGTGATGCCACAATAACAAGTGCTATTTTGTATCTTAAAGAAGATTATTCTGATGGTTCAAGTGCAGATAGCAGTACCAAAATTGTTATTCAAAATGGGCAACCCAATTATCCCAGTAACCCACTGGTGGTAGGAGATTATAACAAAAACCATTATTCTAATAATGGCGGGGAAATAATTACAACAGATATGACCGGAGGAACAAGTTTTGACCCAATAACCTTAAACGATAATGGTAAAGCATGGATAAATAAGGAAGGTACAACCAAATTATGTTTAAGAATGAATCATGATATTGCGGCAGTTTTTAATGGAGACCAGGCTTTTTATTGGGATATTTACACGGATACACCATATTTAACGATTACGTATGAATATTAAGAAGGTGAAATAATGTTACCAAAAATAAGTTTTAGAACAACCGATGGTACGGAGGTAACCTCTCATGATTTCGGCAATGTAGAGGCGGGGGCTTTTTCTCCGGATTCCTCCGGCTGGAAGGTACGAATATATAACGACTATGCTGGCGATGGTTCAGAGGATGCAACTTCTGTAAAAGTTAATGCGAGAGGCTCAAGTGGTGGTACAGATGAGGTCTGGTGTGAACAGCATTGGGTAGAAATTAAGTCTAATGGCTATTCCACAGGCTCGACAGGAATGACCGATGATGCTATGGCTACTTTTCAGCCAGTGGGCAAAAATGCACCGCTATCGATTGGTGATATTGCCTCAGAGGGATACAGGGATTTATATGTTAGAGTTAACGCACCGACTGCAGCACAGGAACAGGATGTTGCCTTACAGCTTATTGCGACATTCCAAGACCCGCAAACAGCCATTACAAAGTGGATAACGGGAACAAGGGGAAACGGAATAATAGCCACAACAGGAAGTCCATTTGCAACATCCACAGGAGGCTCGACAGATGGAACAATCCCTTATAATGGTGGATATGCTTTAATTTACAATAATGAAATCTATTATGGAAGTTCAGGAAGTCACACAATTACCTCAACCGGTGATGGGGTTACTTATACTCTATATTTAGATGAATCAGGAACATTCGGGGAAACTTCTGGGAATCTTGCAAGCAATGAATTAGGTCTTGCAGATTTTACGTTTACTTCTGATGGATTTTGTGATTCGATAGTTGATAAAAGATTTTATATTGCACCAATACAATCTGGAACTACTACTGCTATACCGGATACACCGATTATCCCCGGAAGTTTATATTTTGATATAACCAATGGCAAATTGTTAGGAGCAAAAACCAGTACTGGGTATACTGTTTTATAATTAATTAAATAATAAAAATTACCTTAGTATAAGGAGTGATGATATGGAATGGATTACATTAGGAATATTAATAGTGATAATAAGTTTTGTGTTTATGGGGTGTAAGGAAAACAATTCTAATCCTGAGCCAGAGCCAGAACCAGATAAACCGAAGTGGGAAGCTCATTATCCGAAAAACTGCTATGAAAGTAAAGTGACTACTCCTGACCACAGATGGCAAAAAAGAGAATATGGCACTCCTAAGTGGGTAGAGTATGAAGATAAAATACTTGAGTTTATGAGAATACAGGGTAGGGAAGTATTGGATGCTTTAGCATTAGCAAAAGTGCTGACAGTTAAGGTATTAGGCAAGTATTACTTTAAATGGACATCTGATATGGAAGTCTGGCAACAACTGGATTACTGGGCTACTCCTCCTCAATTTGTACTTGATAAAAAAGGCTTAGGAGATTGTTTAGAAGAAAATACAGAAATTATAATTAAGGATGGTATTAAAAAAATTAGAGATTTAAAAGTAGGAGATTTAGTACTTTCCTATAATTATGATTTAGAACAATATAAATATAAACCAGTTACTAAAATATGGGATAAGGGTATTTTGGATGGTTATGATATTAAATTAAAAAATGGACACAATATTATAGCTACTGGTGAGCATAAATTCTTCTGTAGAATAAGTGAAGACTATCCTAAAAAATATGAAATAAAAAGATTTCAAGATATTGACTTAGATAATTGGTGTAAACATCAATTGCATTGTGTTTATAGATTACCAGAAGGGGATATTAATATTGATAAAAATTGGGCATATCTTTGTGGAATATATATTTCAGAAGGTTATAGTGAAACAAGTCATCTTTGTATTGCACAAGATAAACCAGAAGTAAGACAAAAAATTGAAAAAGCATTGAATATTTTAGGAATACCATATAGTAAATCAAAGAGAACAAAACACGCTTATTACAATCTTTTAAATTCTCAATATAAAGATAAGTTAAAAAAGTTGGGTGCTAATTCGTTTAACAAACAAATGCCTGAAGATGTATTAAATTGGAACAATGAGTCTTTAAAATCGTTAATAGAAGGATTACTTGATGGTGATGGTACTGATAAATTTAGTAAATACGAATATAACTTTAATACTCTCTGGGAATTTTCAACATCAAGCGAAAAAGTAGCCAAAACATTTAATCTTATTGTTAGAAAAGTATATGGAAATATTTATTATTACAAACAATTAAAACATCAGGGAGTAGGGAAACAACCTATCTGGAGATTAAGGTTTAATCCAAATGGGTTAAGTAATAAACAAGAGATATTTAATGGAATAAGTTTTGTAAGTATAGCTAAATCAAAGGTAAAAGAAGTTAAAGATAAACACTATTATGACATTGAAGTGCAAGACAATCATAATTTTGTATTAGCTGATAGTGGCGTTATATCTCATAACTGTGACGACTTTTCTGGGCTACATTGTGATTACTTACATGATTGGTGTGAATACTGGCTAACATGGTGGGTTGAAGTGTACTGGAAACAATATAAGGGCGAAGTTGAGGGTAAGCCTATCTGGAAAAGTTTAGGTCATGCTATTACTATCTTTAAAGAGACGCCAGAAAGTAAATGGAAGTGTTTTTCTAACCAGCAATATTTAGGTATGAGTCAAGGATATGAAACTATTGGAGAGATAGTATCTAAGTTTTGCCCGAGAGATGATAAACACGAGCTATTAAAGGTAGTAGCAAGACATCCTACTAAAGGTTATATGTTATGGATGGTAGATGCAAATAATGGTAGAGATGATATGTGGTTGACCTTAGAGGAACTCAAGAAGGAGATAATAATATGAATAAATTTATCTATGGTGTTATAGCAACCATTATAGTGCTTGTTATTGCATTCTTGGTATTCGGATTTTGGATACTGGAATATTTTCATTATATATAAGGAAGTGATATAAATGCCTGAATTAGAACACATTAAACCTGTAACAGTTGAAACAAATATAACCTTCAGTTTAGATGAGTTAAGTAAAATTGAGATGGCATTATATGAAAAATATGGAACTTACGACGAGTTAAGGTCTTTCTTTTTGAGGACAGTATTAAATGCTGTTGATATACGAAACGATAAAATAAGAGAATGGGAAATGCCAAGGAAAGGTGATTAATATGAGAAAACTATTATTTATATTATTGATAGCTATTATACTAATGGGTTGTACTGTACCAGAGCAGCCAGAGCCAGTAAGTCCTATTGATTGTGATGGTGGTTATCTGGTTTATTTTAGCTATTGTGGGTTAAGAGAAATAAAAGAACCTGGGACATATTGGATTAATCCTGATGAGAGAATATTTGTTATAGACAAAGAACCATCATATAACCCTGTAAGGGACTTCGGAGAATGCCCTGCAGATTACATAGAAGAACTTTATATAGAGGAGTGATATAATGTGGGCAATCGGAGAATTATGCCTTAAATACGGTATAGCAACGGTAGTTATTATAATTTTTATCTGGCTATTTATTAAAATAAATAAGCGACAGGAAGAATCTTATAAAAAAGCCAATGATGATATTACAAAAATAAATCAGGAAATATTTAATTTGTTTGTTAACGAAACAAAAACGACCAATGCAAATACACAGGAAAACCTAAAACTGAATAAAGAGATTACCCGGCAGATTAAGAATGTCAATGTGATTCAGGCTCAAACTATGAAAGTTTTGAGAGAACATAATAACAATAGCATGGAGGCATGGGGGAAACTCTTGCATGGTTTTGACAAGGTCTGCGAAAGACTAAATGGTTCAAACCCGGAAATGCTTAAACTTAGAAAAGAAATGAAAGAATTTAATAAAAAACTGGAAAAAATATCGAGGAATCAAGTTGAATCCTAAACAATTAATCTGGGCAATTAAGGTATTAAAAGAAGCCTATTATGCCAAAACCTTTAGCGGATTCCCAGCAAGTGCCATTACGGCTCAGGCAATACTGGAAACAGGCTGGGGGAAGTCTATCCCAACTGACACTAATTCCGGGAAGGTATCAAATAATATCTTAGGAATTAAATGCACAATTGTTAATGGCATGATAATCAAAACAGGAGATGACGGATATGTAAAATGCCTAACCCACGAATGGAATGCCGAAGACGGTTATTATCCCGAATATGCCTGTTTCAGGGCGTATTTGGATTATACATCATGTATTTTAGATTATGTGAATTTAATCCAGACCTCGAAAAGATATAGCAAGGCAATGGATTATCTTAATGACCCGGAAAGGTATATAATAGAATTATGGAAGGCTGGTTATGCGACGGACATAAAATATACAGATAAGATAATCGGATTAATCAGACAGGTTAACAAAATTCCTATCTGGCTATTAAAATTATAGGAGGGTAATATGGCTGAAATAATGCACTGGCTAACAGGAGGGGCGTTAATTATATCGTTACTGTTTTGGTGGTTATTTGACATACTCAATAAATAGAAAGGAGGACATTATGACTACATTATTGAAGAAATTTTTATCGGAAATTTTATCCAAGCTATCCCCTGAAATAAGAGAAGAACTGAAGAAATTCATGTATGAATTAAAAGCAAAAGCAGAAGCAACCGATAACTGGTGGGACGATGTGTTGGTGGAATTCTTGATTGATGTATTGGGATTTACTGATTGACAAAGAATTAAAATTGTGTTATAAGATTAATAGATAATCCAACCCAATTCTTAATCTCCCTTGAGACCGTCAGAAATGGCGGTCTTTTTTTATTCAAAAACATATAAAAATAAAATATTATTTTGATTATTTATTAAAAAATACTTGACAAATAAATTAAATAGGTGTAAAATTAGGTATAAGATAAAGAAGGGGGAAATGAAAAATGACTAAAGAACAAAGAGTTTTAGAGCAGACAAAAAATTATCTAAAAGGCGATATTCGGAAACTAAAGGAAATTCAAGAAACAGAATATTTTGAAAATGCACCAGAAGTAGCGAGAGTTAAACTATTAACTGAAAAAGAATGTTTTGAGCAACTTTTACATAATATTTCAGTTTGGGAAAAATAAGATAAAATCCTGAGCATGATTTAAAACTGCTCACATAAAGGAGGTAAAATAATGGCACAGATTATTAAGAAAAAAGTTTATGGGGAAGACAAGTTATTTAAAATAGCGAAAAACAAAATAGATAACAAATATTGGGTATATGCCTTGAGTGCATTTATATACCCAAGCTGGAATTTTTACAAGAGTTTTGATACACCGAAACAGGCGAGGGCATATGTTAAGAATATAGAAGCTGAATATTATATAAAAATAGGTAGTTAAATGAACCGATTTCAAGACCTCAACAGAAACCACGGAACGAAACTTTTGGACTTTAAATTTAACGGACGCCAGTTTGAAGTGAGATGCACCGACCACTCACTCCAGAGATTTAAAGACCACGGATTAAACATTGATGAAGCTCTCGGGGCAATCGTAGCACTCGGGAAAGACAGATTAAATTATTTTGCTGGCAAGGGCGACGATGTAGCAATCATAGACAAGGTAAACCGCCAGACCACAATAATTACCTTTGAATCCGAATATGATTATACCCAGATAAGGATAGCGACTATAATACCTCGAGATAACGTATATGTTAAAAACGGAACGAAAATATATTGTTTGAATGAATATAAAGGGGGATTTTAAATGAAAAATAACTATCGTTACTGCTCTATTTGTGGAGACAAGATATTTAAGTTTATTAAAAAGAAAGCTGATTTTTATTCTAAATATTTTAGGATACCTACTTTTGAAGAAAAAACAATTAAAGATTGGTTAAGTTATCACGAAACATATATTTGTAAAGAATGTTATAACAAAATCTTAAATGATAATAGGAGGTAAATAATGAATAATATCCAAAAAGAACTAATGAAAAAACACGGACTTACAGACTGGAAATACATCTCAATTGCCACCAAGAGCGAGGACACCAGAAAACGACTGTTAGAACTGGGATTTGTTGAGCCACTAAAGGAAAGCGTAAAGTTTGAGGGCGGTTGCTGGAACTTATACTACACCACCCAAAACCAACAGGAATTTATCAATGTGCAGAATGTTATCAAGAATGACGATTTTGATTATGTTGGAATGGAGACCTGCCCAATGGCTAAAGCTGATTATATTGGGTATTTAGAGGGCATGAGTGACCCAAGAGATTAAGGAGGAAAATTATGTCTAACAAAAAAGAAATAAACCTGATAATGAAAATAGTTGATAGGGCATGGGGGAAAATGTCAGTAAATTATAAAGATAGATTATCTATGATAATGGACATAGAGCTTGCTAATAAAGATTGCCCAATGGATTTAGAAAAACTATTAAAAGCAGATGATTATAATTTTTACCATGACCTTATTGGGATAGGTAATTATCTCAATAGGCAAACAAAAAAACTTGAGAATTGTTTTTACCCGAGATTCGCAAAAAGAGATTAGCGGGGCAAACCCGCTTGGTGAATAAAGGAGGAGATTATGATAACCAAAACAACATCTAAGGAATTAAGAAAAATGAAAGCAAGTGATTTTAAAGATGGCGACTTAATAGATGTTATGGTAAACGGTAACAGAAAATACACTATCCATATCAAATATAAAAGCCGTGACGGTAAACGCACAAGACCTAATCCTTATGGCTTTAGTTGGGTAGAAGATGAAAATTACAAAGGAATTGATTGCACATCCGGAAGTAGTAAAGGTTTTACACCTTATTATATTGATGAATTTAAAAGCAGATAAAGGAGTTATTATGCAAGAACAATTATTAGAAAAAATAAAAGGATACCAAAAGGATTATTATCGGGCGAAAAACATCAAAGAAAAAGAGCCGAATGCACCAAGAATTGATGTAATCGTAGAAACCTTTAAGGGCATATCGGACGGATTACAAATGGCATATACTATCGTTTATCCGGGAGTCAGTAATAGCATTGAATTACAAAAAACCCTGATAACAGCAGAAAGCGAAGTCCTGAAAGAAAGAGAAAATAAGCTAAAAATTAAAAAACATTAATATAAATTTGACAATATTTTAAATATAGTTTATAATAAAAAGAAAAATAGACTAAAGAAAGGAGAAAAATATGAAGAAAACAAATCCAGAAAAACGGAGAGTAGTTATTGAAGTAGATAAAGATTTACACCGGCAATTACACAAAATGGCAAAAATAAAAGGAATGTTGTTCAGTGTATTTGTCAGAGAGATGTTAAAAAGAATGGCGAATTTTGATATTGTGAGGGAGGAATAAATGAAAATCAAGGAAATAGTCGTGGGCAAATCGGGTGTTATACCCAAAGCGAGCTACTCAAACTTGCGACCAAATTACAGCATGACCGTAGAACTCCAGGAAGGGGAAGATGTAAACGAGGCGATATTTAAATGTAAGGAAATTGTAAACCACCATTTTGAATTAGACGAATATCGGGCTGGAGTTGACCTACTTCAAAAGCAATTCAAGAAGATAAGATTTTACGATGCCCCTGAGGGCTTAAAATACCCTTCTGTTACCTCGATACTATACTATGATAAGGAATGGTTTATCGCAGAGGGCGAATTAATGCAGTATGGCTCTATGGGAACAATTATCCATGTTGTGTTTTGGTTTGCAGTTAACTCATATTTCAAGACCGGCAAAATCGTATGGAAACAGCCTGAAGACTTCCCGGAACTCCAGAAGGAAATCGGGATAGTAAAGACCGGAAGTCTACAGCTTAACTGGGAAGACTACTCTTATAAGGAATTTGGAAACATCTATATTCCTAAAATCAAAAAAATACACGGCATGGAGCAGACTATCCTGAATCCAGAAATCAGGGTTGGCGGGACATATGACTTGATTTGCGACCTTGAACTTGAAAAAGGAAAAGTATTACTTAGTTTGGTTGACTTAAAGACCGGAGCTTATGATTTTAGGCAGCATGCCTGTTATGCAAAAACATGGGAAAAAATAAATAATAAGAATATCGACCAAATGGTTACCTTCCCACTGGGAAAGACAGATAATAAGTGCGGGTATATGAAGCCGATAGTAGAACTTGATAAGGATAAATATTTCGATGAATTTCTTTTCCAACGCGAGCAGTTCAAAAATGACTTTAACGTATAAAAGTCTGATTGACCAGACAAAATATTGGAGGAAAATTATGAAATTAATAGAAAAGAAAAACCAGTATCGTAGGGATTTTACAGGAATTTATAAGTGCGAAAATTGTGGGAATGTTGAGGAAATTGGCGGTTGTTATGATGACGATAATTTTCATGTTAATGTAGCACCCACTTTTAAATGTGAAAAATGCGGTAAATCAACTAATGATTTGGGTCTTGAGCCAGAAAAAGTGCAGACAAAATATAAACCTTGGGAGGTAGTGTAATGGATAAAAGAAAAGACCTAAACAATACCGACAAATTAGAATTAATAAAAGGACTTCTGGAAACTTACACCGACAACAAAATCGAAATATCTTTTTATGCCCAAACAGATGAGGAATTAAAAGCACTTATGGATTTTTGCCGAAAACAGAATTTACACGAACAACATCAGACCAGAGAGAATTGTTACTGGGTATACTTCCATAACGGCGTTAATAAGGAAGATATTATTTCAGCGAATGTTCAGATATGTATCTTTGAGCCTAATTAAAGGGGTAATTATGGAAAGTAAAAAATTAATCCAAAGTTATTTATTCACTGATTATGGAAAGTTTTTTGTATCAACTATACATCGTGAAAGTTCAGCACCTTTATTAGGTTGGTTCTACGAAACTTTTGCATGGGAACTTGATAATGATAACAAAGAAAAAGATTGGGTTGCAGATAATAGCGGGGCAACATCAATTGTTGGGGCATTAGACCAACATAATAAAGTATGCGAGCAGTTGTTAAGAAAAGGGGAATATAAGGGGGTAAATTATGGAAATTAAAGTAAGGCCAGAAGGTAGGGAAAATATATGGATTCCTGAAAAACAATCTTTAAAAAGTTATATCAAAAATAAAAAAGAAAAAGAATTTCACAATTTTATCCAAAGTGATAATTTGCCAATGGCAGTAGGGGCGAATGTTGATATTAATATATTATTAGAAGATATAAACAAAGCAAAGAGGTTGGCTATATTTACTGATAAAACTTTAAATTTTGGACATTCTTTGGCTTTAGTAATTAACAATGAATTAAAAATGTATGATATCGGGGAGATAAAAAAAGATACATTGGAGGTAAACAATGAATGAAATTATAGCAAGATTAGATTATCAGGCGGTTTTGATACTGGAATTTTTGCTTTATGCGTTTTTCGGGATTGGAATTAGTTTTGTGGGGATCACGATTTATAGATTGATTAAAGACTGGTTGAGGGGGTAGATATGAATATTGTAATTAGTTTGATTTTGTCAATTACATTCTTTTTCAGCATAACAATAACCATGTTTATTTCAGAGGAATCAAAGTTAAATCCTTTGATGTTGTCGGGATTAGTGGTTGTGTTAAATGCTATGGTAATTTATATAGCAATAAAATAAGGGGGTAAAAATATGAAGCTCACTATAAAAGAAATCAAGGAGAAGGCCGAAGTAAAAGATAAGTGCGACTTCCCGGCCACGGTCAAAAAGGTCTACGATATGCGCAAAAAAGATATGCCTTATGCAATAGGAACTCAAAATATTGTAGTTAAAGATGACACCGACGAAATAACGGTTGGGAGTTTTATCAAGGTAGAAGAAGATGCTTTCGACCGAAGCCTCGAAGGCAAAAAAGTACAGGTCAGCGGGGAATATTCAACCTTCCAGAAAAACGGCAAACTCTATAAAAACATCTCAAAAGGCAAAATTTTAGTTGAGGGCGGTAACGAAAAGCCGAAACAAGAACAGAGTAGCCAAAGCAATAAAGTCTATTCCGATGGGATTTTAGGCACAGAAGGCATTAGGTTAGGTTGCCTACAACGAGCGATAGAATTTTTAAAAGGGACTGACGACTCCCAATATAACGCTGACTCGATTATTGAAATAGCTAAAATGTTTGAAATATATGTAACGGAAAAACCCAAAGAGAAAAAACCAAAACCAAAAGACGACCTTAGCCAAGTAGAAGAAAAACCTTTAAACGAAAAAGACGGACTGATTAAGAGCATTGAAGACCTTGCGGAAAATAAAGGCAAATTAGCCTTCGACCTGATTGATAATGTCCTGAAAAACAAAAATAAACAAAATTTAGAAGATTTGAATTTAACCGAATTAAGGGCGTTGCAAGGTAGTGTAGATAGGGTAAATGAAGACCAAGTACCATTTTAAATGCCCCAAAAGGCAGGGGCGGAAAGAAGGTAAATTATGAAAATTAAAGAAGTGATTGAGTATTTAGAAGAAAGTAAGCCTATACCTTTGTTTGCAAGAGACGATAAATCCTATGACGAATATATAGGCGATGATATTGAAAGAATAAATAAAATGATTGACCTACTCCAATCCCTCGAAGCCGAAAACAAGGCTCTGAAAAAGGAAATTAAGGCATATAAGGGGATGTGGGAAGAATTACCAAATAAATTAGAGGATATAGTTTTAAATAATTGCCTGACTATTGTAATGAGAGAAATGGATAAGCTCAAAAAACAATATCTCGGAGGTGGGGAATGAAATTTACTAAAGAAGCATGGTCTAAATTAAATGAACAAGAAAGGAGTTGGTTAGCACATTATCATCAAAACTGTAATAAAGTTAATGGTCAAGGTTGGAATATGCCAGAAGGTTGTAGTTATTGCCCTGTATGTGGACAGCCACAAATAGGTGGAATGACATGTATAAAATGTCTCGATAATGCAGAAAAACTCTATGGAAAAATGAAGGAGGGCACAAAATGACTGAATCATTTATCGAAAAGGTATCTAAAGCGAAAGAGATACAGGCATTGTGTAAACACCGAAAGGGCGATTGGTTCTGGAATGGCGAAAAACCAGTTGTGTATTGCAAGGCTGGATTAGGGAGTTTTAGTGCTCGTGAGCATAAGTGGCTACCGACATTAGAGGATTTGTTTGAAAAAGCAATAAATAGCCCTTCTTATCCGCTAAAAATTGATGGCGTTTTATATCGGCAAAACGAAAATTTCGGTATCAGTATATATAAACAATTTGAACATTATGAAATTGTATTAAAAAACAGCCCCAGTGAATATGCTTATAACTGGATACATTGGAAAGAACCTACCTTTATCGAATGTGTTTTAGATGTTTATATGTTTAGATTGTTTTATGAATATTGGGACAATAACAAATGGATAAAGGGATTATGGGATAGAGACAAAAGACAATTTAATCAAATAAAAGAATGGGAGGAAATTAAATGAAACAAGAAAGAGAAATAATGAGCAGTTTAAAGTTTGAGAATGGAAATATTGAGTTATTACAAGAAATAAGGGAGTCATATTTTAATGCAAACAAACCGATAGAAGATGATAAATCTTACCTGATAGATTATTTTATGATTTATTGTATTCTCGAACTTAAAGACCTGCGAAACGAAATAAATAAAGTAAAAGAGTTTATAAAGGAGAGTAAATAAAATGTTAATCCACTATATAATAAAACCAAAATCACATATCGAATACTGCGACACGGTAGATGCTATCTCGGACTTCTTAGATAGAAACAACATTGAACATAAAAAATACGAATTACCGAATAAAACTGGAAAGATAGATAAATGGGAATACGATGTTATGTCCAATCAAACGGATAAAGGAGGAGAAAATGAAATTAAGTAAATTTAACAAATTACCTTATTTGAGCACGGAAATTCGGGAAGTGGAAGAAGACTTCCAACCTTATTGCCAAACCGGCACATCATCAAATATGGTTGAGTGGGCTACTGAAGGTTATTATGGTTGTAAACTTCACTCCGAAAATATTGACCGTATTAAACTACCTTGCTTTTGCACCTTTGAGTGGAGAGGAAAACGGCGGTTGGGGGAAATTAAAAATGCAAGTTATAGGGGTAAAGGAATAAAATGTTCTAACTACGTATTGTATGAAGTTGATAAACAAACGCACCGGCTTGTTGGGGGTATTATCGATTTAGACGCAAACTTAGAAAAGTTAATCAATGATAACAAAATCAATATCGGCAAGGTACGGATTATCTATTGGGAGCGAGGTTAACCATGTTTATCCAAACCCGAATTATGGCAAACGGCAAAGACCTGAATATCGGCGAATTTGACACCGAAACAGGCACTTGGTATATCAAACGAAATCGGGAAAAGCACTTCCACCGAAAATTAAACGCTTGGGGATTAGACTATAAAATGTATGACCATTTAAAAACCGAATACGGTATATCTAAAGTAGTTATCAACGCAGACCGAAAATATGAAATTGACTATAAGGACATCGAAAAGCATAAGATATTCAAAGAGTTTAAACCACACCGAAGACAAATATTTATTGAGGAAAAATATTGGAGGCAAATATGCAAGACCCCATAAAACCAAGAACTTACGAAGTTGTAAAAACCTACATTAAAAACCTAAAAAATTCCGGCAAATCAAAGGATTTTATAATCGGGTATATTACAGGACTTTACGACCACTGTATTATTCACAGGGAGGCATTTGATAAATTAATGATGGATATTTCGGAAAATTTCTGTTGACATTGAAGGGGAATTTTGGTATTATTTTTAGTAGAGAGGATAATCATGACAAATAAAAATCAGAAACAAAAAAGTTTAATAATAGCCAATAGAGACCATCGGAAAATCTGGTTACCTGTCATGAGGTATCCTCTCGACCGGTGGTTTTTTCTATTGGCTTATTTTATTTAAGGAGAAAATAATGGAAGAAGAAAGTAGCTACATAGTAAGTAACCGTATAAAAAGCGAAATTGTAGAAGAAATTGGCAAAATAAACTTTCAGGGGAATATAATACCAGCCGAATGGTATAAATATATAAAATTTCCTTCAGGGAAAGCCGACCTTTTAGGCATAACTATTTTATCGGAAATTGTATATTGGTATAGACCGACTGAAATAAGAGATGAAAAGACCGGAAAAGTTTTAGACTATAAAAAGAAATTCAAAGCAGATAAACTACAGAGAACTTATTTTTCTTTTGCTCAACAATTTGGAGTAACCAAAAGACAGGTAACAAGCGCTATAAAAAGATTAGAAAGATTAGGGTTAATAACTACAGAGCTTAGGAACATCACAACTACAGAGGGAATAAAAATGAATAACCTTTTATATTTAGAGCCGATACCTTCTAAAGTCCTTGATATTACTCACCGATGTGAGACCTATGACATTCAAACGTCATACCCCCCACATTTAAAAGTAACACCTATACCATCCAAATGCGAGACTAATACAGATATTACTACAAAGGTTACTACAGAGATTACTACAATATATGACCACTGGCTTAACCAGAATATTTATAAACATAATAGAAATACTTTTAAATCCCAAATACGGACTGCTTTAAAGAAGTATTCTGAAGATGAAATACTGACCTCTATTACCAATTATGGGGTGATTGTCAATGGTGAGGAATATTACTGGAGCTATAAATGGACGCTGGGCGATTTTCTAAAAAGGGGAATTGATAAGTTTATGGACTTGGATATAGCAAAAGAAAATTTTAAAAACAATGGGAAAAAAGATAAGTCAAATAAATCATACGGCTTTTCAGGATTAAAAAAAGGAGGCAAAAATAATGAAGGAGACAAATATAAACACCTTGAAGAAACCTATTAAAGTATGGAAAGGAATTTGTGTTATATGCGGGAAAGAATTTGAATATGAAGAAGTGCCAAATTTGGGCGGTTACGCACCAGTGAAAGAACGTAATTTTTGTTCTGATAAATGCATAAATATAAGAAGGGGGCAAATGTATAAAGCAAGGTTTGATATATTACCTTTAAAATTCAGGGATATAGTTTGCGATAGAGATAAATTGGTAACTGAAGGTATTTACAAATCAATGTTTATTACCGGTGCGGTAGGCGTGGGGAAGACGGTTTTAATGGCTGGAATTGTAAAAGAAATATTGAGAGACCCTAAAAAACAGGTAAAATGGATTAGTTATCCAAGTTTTATTATGCAATTACAGAGTATGTTTAACCGTGATGGCGCTACTACACCATTTGAAGAAGCAGAAGAAATTGCCGAGTTTAAAGGGACGTTGGCTATTGACGATATTGGAGCTGAAAAGATGACTGATTTTGTAAGGCAAATAACTTATTATATTATCAATAATCGGGAACAGGAATGTTTACAGACACTTATTACATCCAATTTTTCATTACAGGAAATAGATAACCAGATAGATTCAAGAATAAGTTCACGAATTGGCGGAATGTGTAAAATTGTAAGGTTGGAAGGTAAAGACAGAAGATTACAAAAATAAAAAAAGGGATGGGGATATGAAATTATACGACATGACTTGCGAACAAGCTATTATCGGTATGATTTTAATGAAAGGGCAAAAGTTATTTGAGGAATGTAAGGGGATATTGACACCTGAAGACTTCTTTGACTCCCGGAACAAAACAGTATTTAAAATTATGTCAACACTCTATGACCAGAACTCACCGATTGACCTTGTAACCATAGGAACATACCTGACAGAAAAAAACATCGATGTTTCAATATCTTTTTTGACTGGGGCGATGAATACTATACCAGTAACTGCTGACTTTAATTACTATATCAAGATCCTGAAGGATTACACCTATAAACGCAACATAGCTAAAGAGATAGAACAGTTTCAGCAAAATAAACATGATACTAAAACATTAATAGATAAAATATACTCCATCCCGAAGTATGAAGAAATCCAAGAAAAAAGCAACAAAGATATTATGCTGGAAACCATAGAAGACGCTAATAAAGGAACAGACTATAAATATCCGGATAATTTCAGGGCAATTAACCGGATAATAGGCGGTATTGATAAAGGCGATATGATTGTGGTAGGGGGTTACCCGAGTTCTGGAAAATCTTCATTAGTAACAAGTCTTGCTTATGGTTTTGTGAATGAACTAAATTACAAAGTTCTGGTATGCACATTAGAGATGAATCCAAAAGGAATTATGAGAAGAATAGAATCCACCGCACTCAAAATTAACACCATGAAGTTTAAAAATGGCGAACTTACCGAACTTGATAAAAACAGAATTAGGGCGATGATACCACACATCACCGATTACTGGAATTATAATTGTGTGAGAGTCTATACTATGGGCGATATTGTAAGAGCGATAAACAAATATAAACCGGAGATTGTTTTTATCGACTATCTTCAGAATATTTCAGGAGATGATAATTTAAGCAATTATGCAAAAGTCACAAAACATACATTGGACATTCAGAGAATTACCAAAGAAAAAGGAATTGTAACTTATTTAATGAGCCAGTTCCACCGACCACGGGAAGGAAGAATAAGAAGACCTTACAATACCGATTTTAGGGATTCAGGGGCGATAGAGGAAAGACCGGATACTATATTTTTGATATACTGGGAAAGAAAGTTAAAACAACCGAACTTATACCGGAGAGACGGCGACCGACCTGAATTACAGGAATTACATATCACCAAGTCAAGGGATGGCGCAACGGCTGGTTTGAATTATCACTTCTACCCGGAATATCATCGATGGATAGACCCAAATGATGAGGATATAACACCTATCAAGTATGGGCAGGAAAATCATGGAGTAAGTATTTATAAATGAATACGAACAGAAAATATACGTTAATTAGGGGGTAAAATGGATAATTTGAAATCAGCCAAAGAATGGTTTAATAGTTTACCATATTCGGACAGACTGGAATTAATGGAATTATATATTGACCCTGATGATTTAAGGGGGCATATCGGGGATTTTTATAAATACATGGATAATAATTTAAAAATTGAAATGTATCTGGAGAATAAAGATATTTACAATTAGGGGGTAATGCCTATGGAGCAAAATTTCTAATGAGGATTAAGGACCAATAATAGGGGCTTGTTGTCGAGCAAGCCCCACCAAAAAGGAGGCAAGATGAAAAAAATCCATTGTTCAAAATGCAAAACATTAATCGAGAGAAACCAAGTTTATATGCCAATGAGCGGGAAATGGAATATGTGTAAATTATGTAAAGAATGTTTTGAGAAAGTGTTAAATGATGAATGGAATGGTAACGGTAAAGTTGAGGGAATGAAAAGAGGTTGACATCCAAAAAATGAGAAAATTCACTATTCAGTTAAATATCGAAACAGATGATGATTGCGAAATGAAACTCTTTGATAAGGTAATTGACTATGTTTTAAAAATGCCTGAATGTAAAGTAACCGAAACGAAAGTTGAGGAAATCAAATGAAAAATAAACCAGAAAAAGAAAGTAGAACAATAATTTATGATTGGGATTTTACTTTAAGAAAACCAAGATACACTATTGTTGAAGATGGAAAGCAAGAGCCATATTTGTTAAAACCAACTAAAATTAAAATAGGGAAAGATATATATTATAAGGATTAGAAAAATGAAAAAGAAAGTTAACCTATTCGACCCAGAAGTTAGGATACATGATGACCCAAACGGCGAAACATACAAACGATTAGTTAAAAGAAACGAATTAATCCAGAAAATAGACATATACTTAAATCTTTACGGAGCGAAACGGTTAGAGGAAATACTAAATCATATTTTCGGATATAGCGGAATTAAAGAAATTGAATTAGAGCCAATTGAATTTACGGAATATGGCGATCCTGAAACAAGAGAGGAGATAAAATGAAAGTAACCATAATCTATAAAAACGGCAAATCAGAATATTATGAAAATGTTGAAATGGAAACAGAGGGCGGGGAATGTATTTTAACGACCAATATTGCAACCAAATCAAAAGAAATTAAAATCGACCTGAAAAAAGTTGAGCAGATACTTCAGAATTATGAGGGGAGATAAAATGACCGAAGCTGATATATTAATGGATAAACTTAAAAAACAAATAATTAATGAAAATAAAAAATATATTGAATTTAAAGAAGAAGATTATTATATTTTGATAGACTATTATTCACTAAGAAAAATAATGAAAGAGAATACTTATAATACAGATGAGGTTTTAAGTAGCGAAGCATATATTCGCAATGCTAAAAAAGCAATATTAGGAATAGAAACATTGGTAACTGGCGATATGGAAGGTATTGAATTAGTAAGGAGGTTAAAATGACCGAAATAAAAAATCTTATAAGCATAAAAGAGCAAGAATATCAGAAATTAAAAAAAGAAATGGATAGAGAAATAGCAAAATATTCGAGTATAAAAATGACTGGAGAAGAAAAAGAGGACCAAATTAAAACCAAAATATTAAAATACCTGAAAATGAAAGACAACATCGACCGCAGAGTAAAAGAGTTAAAAATCGAATTAAGAAGAATAAAAACCGATGAGGCGTGGGGAAGGGTAGTTACGAAAGGAGAGAGAAAATGACAAACAAGGAATGGCTGGAAGAAGCCAAAAAACACGATGAACAAAATAAAGAAAATTTTAATTATCCCGAATATCGGAAAACCAAAGCCCTTGAAATTATAGCCAGCGAACTAATCAAGCTGAATGAAGAAAGGAAGAAGGAGAAGAAATATGGGAAATAAATGGAAACAGATGCGGGAAGGATTAAAATTATAGGGAGGTCAATCGGGCAGGAGTTTGCATTAGCCCTGTTTTCTCTTGCCCGCCTTCCTGAAAAGGAGATTGAAAATGATTAAGTATCCGAAAATAGAAACTGTTTTTAAGAGAGATGAAAATTTTAAGGTTACTGACCAGATTAAATTACCTGAATTTACCAATATTAAGAATTGGCTGGTTACTGAAAAAATTGATGGTACAAATATAAGAGTTATTTATAGAAATGGGGAATTGTTATTTAGAGGTAAATCTGATAATGCACAAATGCCAATATTCTTATTAGAAGAATTACAAAAAATGTTTACTATTGATAAAATAAAGAGTGTTCTTAAAGAAGAACCAGAACAGGGTATTTGCCTATATGGAGAAGGTTATGGACAGAAAATACAAAAAGGTGGCGGTGATTATAATGCTGAAAACTCGTTTAGACTATTTGATGTATGGATAGATGGCTGGTGGTTGGAATGGGATAAAGTAGAAGAGATCGCTGAAATGATGGGAATTAAAACAGCTCCTGTAATAGGGAAATATAATTTAGAGGATGCTATACATTTGTTAAAAAATCCTATTACTTCTAAAGTTGCTTATGATGAAAATGATGAAGATAAAAACGATAAAATGATTGAGGGGATAGTCTGCAGGGCGTACCCTATGGTTTTATTTAGAAGCGGTGTTCCAATTAAATGGAAATTAAAATATTCAGATTATTAGAAAGGAGTAGGAAAATAAAACGCAAAAGCAAAATTTCACTTAGAGAACGCAATATAAAAATCGCCACTCTCGCCGCTTACTGGGCAAAATGTATCAAAGCCAGAGATAAAAAATGCGTCTATTGCGGAAACACGAATATAGCTGAATTAGAATCACATCATATTATTGAACGCAGACACTCAATAGTTAAATTTAACCTTGAAAACGGAATAACTATATGTAAGGCATTTAAAGGTTGTGAGGCACACATGAAAGCCCACCATACTTACGAAATGAAAGAATGGATTAAGGATTATATCGGCAGGGATAAATACGAGGAATTAGACCGAAAATCTTTTCAAGTTAAAAAATTCACGCCATTAGAAAAGCGCTCCCTGCTAAACTACTTTAAAAAATATTTGGAGGAAAACGGAAATGTATCTTAAACAAGACTACATAAACCCAGATGGAGAAGTTATTATTGGGAAGGCAATCAAAAAAGATAAACTAATAGAGATTTTAAACAAATTACCAGATGATGTATATTTGGATTGTAATAGAATATCACAAAATTTATGCGTTTCAGATAGTAACCACAATCAAATTGGGGTAATTGATATAGCTGATGAAACTTATGAAAGTTGGGATAAAAGGAGAATGGGGATGAAAGTATTTTATAAAGAAGAAAAGAATTTACCAGTACAGTATCTAAAACATAAAATAATAAAAATAGATTTTTGTTGTGAAGAAATGAAAGAGACATGTACAGGTGGTTTAAATGATTACAATAACATATTCGTAAATGTCCAAAAAGAAAAGGATAGATTTTATCTTGAATATATTGATTGGACTAATGAATATCCCAATGAAATATCAATCGAATTTCGATATTGCCCATATTGCGGAGAAAGGATAGAATTTATCCAAAATGAAAATCCAAAAGTATAACGAAATACATGACAAAATAATCGAACTGAAAAAATCAATAGAGATGAGTTTTATTAAACTTGGCGCAATGCTGAAGCAGGTAAGGGACAACAAATTATATCTTGAACATTCATGCCAGACATTTGAAGAATACATAGCACAGCCAGAGTTAAGTTTAAACAGGTCAACAGTTTATGCCGTTATCGGGGTATATGAAGATTTTTTTGAGTCCAATCAAACGGACGTAGAATTGGCCGAAGTGGGATATACTAAACTTGACCGGATAAGACAATTCAAAAATGCCGATAACTTTGATGAATGGATTTACAAAGCCAAAACATTATCCTTGAGTGATTTAGGCGCAGAAATTCGGGAAACCAAAGACACAAAAAAGGTAAAAGTGGAAAAAGTGCAAGAGGTAACATGCCCGAAATGCGGGTATCGATTCGAAATTTTAAAATAGGGGGATAAAATGAATAAAATAGGCTGGTGTTCAATGACATGGAATCCAGTTTGGGGATGTTTGAATAATTGTAAATATTGCTATGCAAGGGGTATTGCCAAAAGATTTTGGCAACAGATATATGAAAAAGAATTATTACGCTATAACAGTGAACTTGGGATAGTCCATTATAGAAAAAGACTTAAAAGGGATTTAAAAAGTTTTAACCCTGTTTGGTTAGAATCGCAATATAATAAAGCTTTACCCAAAAAACCGCAAAAAATATTTGTTGGTAGTATGAGTGAAATATTCTATTGGGACGAATATTGGATAGATAAAATTAAAGACAAAATAGATAAATATCCACAACATATATTCCAGTTTTTGACCAAATTTCCTGAAGTCTACAATTGGTATGAATTTCCAGAAAATTGCTGGTTAGGGGTAACAATAACAAAAAACAGGGATATGTATTTGTCTATGTTGGCAGGCACTTTCAATGCTAATCCAAATATAAAATACAATAATCAAGGGTTTATATCTTTTGAGCCATTATTAGAAGATATAGATGACATAGAAGCGTATGATTTTCCGAACTTAAACTGGGTAATTGTCGGAGCTGAAACTGGGAACCGAAAAGACAAAGTAATTCCCAAAAAAGAATGGATTGAAAACATTGTAGATTATTGCCGGAAACACAATATTCCGATTTACCTAAAAGACAGTTTAAAAGATATTTATCCAGAAACTATAAAAGAATTTCCAAATGAAAGAAGTTAAAGCGAATTATGTCAATACAAACTAATTGCCGTGACTGTGCCGACCGAAAAAAATGCCAAGTTTCTAAAAAAAATTGCCCTTATTTAGGGGAGTTTAAAAGAGAAAAGGTTACACCGAAAAAGTCCAGAAAAAGACCAATCACCCAAGAGGAGATAGACAAATTTGCGAAACTTTATACGGAAGGATACTTACAGACAGAGATAGCCGAAAAAACAGGTCGTTCTGTGTATGTCATAAATAAATATAGCCAAAGGTCAGAATTTTACACACCAAAAATCAAAACAGACTGGACTCAATACGATGACCGAATTATAGCATTGAGAGAGCAGGGG
>CAZPII010000007.1:0-25969 GCA_964586485.1 uncultured Atribacterota bacterium
ATTAATCGATCAAAGCGGAAGGGAAGATTTTTTAAATATTGGCATCCAAAATTCTAAAATTGATTTTGACTATGTAATTATCGATTGTCCCCCTTCTTTGGGAATATTAACTATTAATGCCTTAAAGGCTTCTAATGAAGTTATCATACCTATACAGCCCCATTATTTTGCTTTACGTGGAATAGAAGAATTTATGGAAACTATTAAAATTGTTCATCAGAATTTGCATCATCCTCTGGAAATATTTGTTTTAGTTACGATTGCTGATACCAGGAGTAATATTTCCAAAGAAGTGATTGAGGAAACAAGAAATTTCTTTAAGGAGAGAGTTTTTAAAACCATTATTAGAAAAAATATAACACTGGTAGAATCTACCAGCCAGGGGATTCCGATTGTTTACTATAATCCCAAATCCCATGGTGCAGAAGATTATTCAGAACTTGCCAAAGAGGTGATTTCCTTTGAAAAAGAAAAAATTAGCTCGCGGCTTTACTAAAATTATTGATTATAAACAAGAATTAATAAGAGATACCTCCCAGGGTTTAAAGAAAGAACAAGAAGAAGAAGAAAACCCTGTCAACGGGAATGGTGATCTGATTGATCGTAGTAAAGTTAGAGAAGAAGAACCTAAAGAAGAGCAAAAAATAGAAGAATTCGTCAGTATCAAGGTGATTGGTATTGGAGGAAGCGGGAATAATGCCATTGAAGACATGGCAAACAATCGCATAAATGGGTTAAAATTAATTGCCTTAAATACAGATTTACAGGCACTTTCTTTATCTCAGGCCAGTCAGAAGGTCCAAATTGGAAAATTAACTACCCGGGGCTTAGGTGCCGGAGGAGATCCTGAGATTGGTAAAAAAGCGGCTGAAGAAGATAAAAATTTAATTTCCAAAGTTTTGGAAGATGCTAATATTGTTTTTATTACTGCAGGTATGGGTGGCGGAACCGGAAGCGGTGCTGCCCCGGTTGTTGCTGAAATTGCCAAAAGAGAGGGAGCCCTAACTATTGGTGTAGTAACACGACCTTTCAGTTTTGAAGGAAAAAAGAGAATGATCCAGGCTGAACAGGGAATCGAAGAGTTGAAAAAAACCGTTGATGCCTTGATAACTATTTCAAATGACCGGTTACTCAGTATGATTAGTAAGGATACTTCTGTTAAAGAAGCTTTTGAAATTACCGATACAGTTTTAAGGCAATCAGTACAAGCTATTGCTGATTTAATAACAATCCCTGGATTGATTAATCTTGACTTAGCAGACGTAAGGGCAGTCATCAAAGATGCCGGAATGGCTTTGGTTGGAATTGGTGTTGGACGTGGTAATAATAAAGGAACCACTGCTGCTGAAGCAGCAATTTCCAGCCCATTGCTGGAAGTATCCATCAAAGGTGCCAACTCAATATTGGTAAATGTAACTGGTGGGCTGGATATGAGTCTTTACGAAATTAATGAAATTGTGGATTTAGTGTCAAAATCTGCCGGAAGTGAGGCAAATATAGTTTTTGGGGCTATCATTTCGGAAAATATGCAGGATGAAATTCGGGTAACCGTGATTGCCACAAAATGTGAAAAATTGATGGCCAATCATCAGAGAAACTTTAATACAATCCGGGAAAGATTGGAAGAAAAAGAAGAAGTCGAGAAGAAAGAAGTACCTCATTACAGCAATATAGATCATAAGCAAGATGCTTCACCCAGTAATGATAGAGATACAGTTCAAGGTAATAAAAAGCTATCTGAAGTCGAAGAAGAGAATAATCTTACCAAGAAGTTTAAAAACAAAGAAGATCTGGATATACCTACATTTTTAAGGAGAAGAAATAAAAAGTATTAGCGATATTAGCAGAGAAAGAGAGTTTGTTTAGATAAATCCAACATTTTTAACGGAAAATCGTCTTAATGGAGAAAAACAGCAAAAATTCCCAATTTTCATTTTCTACTTATGAAGCCTACAAAAAGATTAGAAAAAATGATCCGCTTAGAATTATATTTGAATCAGTTGATTGGTCTTTGGTTATTTCCTTGCTTGAAGGGCATTATTCCAGTAAAAAAGAGTTAGTTTATAGCCCGATTTCATTATTCAAAGCTCAACTGTTAATTTATTTAGGTGAAGCAAAATCAAATCGTGATTTAGCGGAGAAATTACGTTTTAATACCAAGTATTGTGTGTTGTGTGGATTTCATCATTTTTTAAAAACACCTGCACATGCTACCTTCTCCAGTTTTAGAAAGAAAGTGGGATATCCTCTATTTTATAAGATTATGCACCGCATTGTGGCACAAAGCATCCCGGCCATTATCGAGAGACTTTATTGTGTTTCACCACAATATATTCATATAGCAGTTTACTCAAAAGAGGGAAGGTGGTTGAAATGCAATTGTAAAGGAAAATGCAGATTTTATGGCAATCTATTATTGGAATACAAGGGAGTCAAGAAAAAAAACTATGTATATTCCGGTTATAGAATAAGGTTGTTTATTGATAAAGAATCTAGCAAGCCATTTGCTGTCGAAACAAAGCCAAAATAAAATTATAATTAGTTTATGAAAAAGAACAGGAATATAGGAGGATGCCGTGTCTGATTTGATTTCAGTTGAAGTTGCAAAAAAATTAGCAAGAGATGATATCGCGAGGCTTATTGATCATACGTTCCTGGGTCCGGATGTTACCGGTGTTCAGATAGAAATACTCTGTGAAGAAGCTCTGAAGTATAATTTTTTTTCTGTTTGTATTAATCCACATTTTTTACCACTGGCAAGAACTTTTTTGGCTAAGTCAAAGATTAAAATATGTACAGTAATAGGTTTTCCCTTAGGTGCAAACTTGTCTCGCGTTAAGGCTTATGAGGCCAGAGAAGCAGTAAAAGAAGGCGCTGATGAAATTGATATGGTTATCAATATTTCTGCGTTGAAAGATAAGGATTACAAGAAGGTTGAACAAGATATTCTGGGAGTGCTTAAATCGGCAAAAGGACTGATTTGCAAAGTAATTTTAGAAACTGCTCTCTTAAATAATCAAGAAAAAGAGATAGGATGTCAGATAACTGTTGAAGCTGGTGCTCACTTTGTAAAAACTTCTACCGGTTTTCAAAAAACTGGTGCAACAGTAGGAGATGTTCAATTAATGAGAAAGATAGTTGGGAATCGAATAGGTGTTAAGGCAGCCGGAGGAATTAGCAACTACGAAACTGCCTTAAAATTAGTAGAAGCAGGAGCTACTCGGATTGGAGCCAGTAAAGGAGTAGAAATTGTTAAGGGGAGCCATTTTTAATACTTTAAATATTGAATATAAAACAGAAAGGTTTACTAATGCGATTATTATCTTGGAATGTCAATGGATTGAGAGCAGTATATAAGAAGAATTTTTTAGAGTGGTTTGAACAGCAACAAGCAGATATTTACTGTATTCAAGAGACGAAATCTCATTTAAATCAATTACCAGAAAAACTTATCAAAAGGCCAAATTACCATAGCTATTTTGCCCAAGCTGAAAAAAAAGGTTATAGTGGAGTAGCCTTATGGACTAACATGCAACCTGAAAAAGTAAATTACCAATTAGGAATATCGAGATTTGATGCAGAGGGGAGATTAATTCAAGCAGAATTTAATGAATTTAGTTTGTTTAACGTCTATTTTCCAAACGGTAAGGCATCCAGGGAAAGACTACAATTTAAAATGGACTATTATGAAACTTTTTTAAAAAAGATGGATGATTTGCTTAAGCAAGACAAGAAAATCATCATTTGTGGAGATGTCAACACTGCCCATAAGGAAATTGACCTGGCGAGACCAAAAGAAAATGAAAAAGTATCCGGCTTTCTCTCTATTGAGAGAGAATGGATTGATCGCTTAATCCAGTTGGGATTTATCGATACTTTTCGTGAATTTCATCCTGAACCTGGGCAATACAGCTGGTGGGATTATAAAACTAGAGCCAGGGAACGGAATGTAGGATGGAGAATTGATTATTTTTTTATTAGTAAAAATTTAAAGAATCATCTAAAATCAGCTTTTATCCAGTCAGAAATTACAGGTTCTGACCATTGTCCTATTGGGATTGATCTGGTTTTTTAAATTGGAAATAGGGGGGCAATATGATAAAATTCCTTCATTTGCTGGGCTCACAGTTTAAACCAGTTCATTTATAATTTTTATGGATGGTAGGTTGACTATTTTTTAATAGAGATGCTCGCTGAATTAAATATGTGCCATGTTTTTCTCTAATTCTATCTATAGACTCAATTAGAGTATTCCACTTTTCTTCCCATTCCTTTTCCTGATAAAAACTGAGTTGTCTTGGTTGTTTTCCGTATTGCAGAGAGGAAAGTTTAATTCCCAGCAGGCGAATTCCCGGGACTTTGATGGTTACTGAGTGTAATAGTTCTTTGGATTTCTGGAAGATAAGGTTATCCAGATTGGTAGTCTGGTGGAGTGTTATGGATTTTTGTAAAGTCTTAAAATTATGGAAACGAATCTTTAAAGTGATTGTTTTTCCATAATATCCTTTTTTCCGAGCAGTATAAGCAATATATTGGCTAAGATCCAGAAGAATTTTAGTCAGCCGATTTTTATCAGCTATATTCTCTGAAAAAGTTATTTCTCTTCCGATTGATTTGGCTTTTTCAGGAGGACAGACTGTACTGTGGTCAATACCCTGTGCTAATTGTTTTATTTTTGGACCATTTTCTCCTAATATTCCCTGCAAGATAACATCCGGCATCTGTTTTAGCTGCTTTATACTAAAGATACCTGAACGGTTGAGTTTCTGGGTTGTTTTTTCGCCGATTCCCCATAATTTGGTGATGGGCAGGTCAGATAAGGTTTCTGAGACTTTATCATCAGAGAGGATAAAAAAGCCATTCGGCTTACCTAAATTGGTAGCAATTTTAGCCAAAAATTTATTAGATGCAATTCCTACTGAAACAGGTAAATGCAATTCTTCTCTGACTCTGTTTTTAATTTTCCGGCCAATTACTTCAGCTGGTCCGAAAAGTGATTGGCAAGATGATACATCCAGGAAGGCTTCATCAATACTTAAAGGTTCAAGAAAAGGAGTATATTCGCTGCATATGCGAAAAAACTGTTGTGAGGCGAGCCTATAATAGTGAATTCGTGTCGGAGTAAAAATGGCATGAGGGCATTTTTGCTGTGCTTCCCAGATAGACATTCCGGAATGTATGTCATATTTTCTGGCTTGATAGGAGGCGGCACAAACTACACCTCTTCGGGATAATTTACCGTTTTCCTTGCGTATTCCACCTACGATAAGCGGTTTATTCCGGTAAGCAGGATTATCTCGTTGTTCTACTGAAGCAAAAAAGGCATCCAAATCCAGATGGATAATAGAACTTTTCTTTTGAACAGGCATTTCTTGGTTATCCTTTTCTTTTCTTCGGTTATTTGTCATTTTCTCTGAAATAGCAGTGAATATTTTTTATTTCCTGGATAATCAGCTTTTCTTCTCCATTTTTATTGCTTGTGTTGCCTTTGATCAGGAGCAGGGCGTCTTTAGTAAGTAAAGAAAAATATTGATGAAATGTTTTAGGAAAAGCAATAGCTTCAAATAAACCTGTTTCATCTTCTAATAACAGGAATGCCATTACCTGATTATGTTTGGTAAATTGCCTTCTGACCTGTATTAAAAGACCGGCAATGAATATAGGTTGGCCGGGTCTTAGTTGATCGATATGATGGCTCTTGATACAAATTTGTCCCTGGGATGTTCGGTTTGGTAACTTTTGTCGATAAATTGTCAGGGGATGAGTGCTGACATAAATACCCAGGATTTCTTTTTCCATCTTCAAAAGAGCAGATTGAGAGAAATTATGGACAGGAATATCTTCTTTCAGTAATAAATCAGTGTTTCTGGTTTTTATTTCAGTTTTCATAAATATGGACATTGTTTTTTCTCCTTTCTGGTTTCTTTTATAGTAAGAGGCAACAGGTTTAACAGAACAGATCTAGGGTATCCAGTAAAATCAAAAGCACCGACTTTAATCAGGTTTTCAATGACAGTTCTTGTTATTCCAAGAGAGCAGGTATTGGCGTAAAAATCATAGAGAGAAGAAAAAGGACCATCTTTATCTCTTATTTTCAAAATATGATTGACCTGCTTAATACCGATACCTTTTACTTTGATGAGTCCTACCCGAATACCCATACCTTCTACCGAAAAACCGGCTTGACTCTTGTTAATATCGGGAGGCAGAATTGAAATGCGAAAACGACGGGCTTCCTGGATATAACGATCCATGTCATAGTACCCCATACCATAGGTGAGCAAGGCAGCGAGGTAATGTGCCGGATAATGCACTTTCAGGTAACAGGTCAGATAGGAAAGCAGCGCATAGGAAGTGCTATGTGCCTTGTTAAAACCATAGTAGGCAAACTTGGCGACCAGATTAAAAATATTTTCAGAATCTTTCCGGGTTAAACCTTGCTGGGAAGATTTTTTCAGAAAATTAGTACGTTGTTCTTCCATGACAGCCGGTGATCGGGAACTGATTGCCCTGCGGAAAAGGTCGGCTTTACCCGGAGTTAAACCGGCAAAGGCCGAAACAACTTGCATAACCTGTTCTTGGTAAAGAATAACCCCATAAGTATCTTTGAGTACTTCCCGTAGACGATCATGAGGATATTTAACTTTTTCCTGACCGTTTTTTCTTTTCAGGTATTGTTCGGTCATTCCACTGTCCAGGGGACCGGGACGATAAAGAGAAAGTGCGGCAATTAAATCTTCCAGAGAAGATGGTGACAGTTGCCTTAACAGGGAAGCCATTCCAGAACTTTCCAATTGAAAAACACCCAGGGTTTTACCTTTTTTCAGGGCATAAAAAGTAGATGGATCATCTAAAGGAATATGCTTTAGATTGATATTTACTTTCTTTTCTTCAAGACTTTGCAGTGTTTTCTGTATAACCGTTAAATTTCGAGAACCCAGAATATCTATTTTTAACAGACCCAGTTCCTTGATACCTTCTTTTTCGTATTGACTGATGATTTCTCCTTCCGGACTTAACTCCAGCGGAACCAGGTTAGCCAGCGGTTGATCGGCGATAATTATAGCCGAGGCATGAACCGAAAGGTGGCGCGGTTTTCCTTCCATAAACCGGGCATAAGAGAACAAGGAGCGCAATGGTTCTCTTTGATAGGAAAGCTGTTTCAGCTCAGGCAGGTGTTTTAAGGAAGCTCTTATTACTCCGGGAGAAGAGAAGCACGGCATCATTTTAGCAATCTTGTTCAACTCCTGATAAGAAAAACCCAGGGCTCTTCCGGTATCCCGTACGGCAGAGCGGGCGGCATAGGTATTTATAGTGCAGACATGTGTTACCTGTTCCCGTCCAAATTGTTGATATATATAACGAATTACTTTATCTCTACCTATTTGTCCAAAATCGATATCAACATCCGGTAGATCAATTCGCTGTGGATTGAGAAATCTTTCGAAAAAAAGTTTGAATTTTAAAGGGTCTACTTCGGTAATATTAAGCAGATAAGATATCAGGCTGCCTGCTGCAGAGCCTTTACCCGGTCCAACGGGAATATCATTCTCTTTCGCAAAATGAACAATGTCCCTAACTATAAGGAAATATCCGGCAAATCCCATTTGATTAATAACTTTCAATTCGTATTTCATGCGGTAGAAAGATTGACTGGAAAGATCCGGATAATATTTTTTTAGACCATCCAGAGATAATTTTTCCAGATATTCGGGAGCAGAACAAGGAATAGGTGGGCGGTAGGAAGGTAAACGGATTTTACCCAGTTCAAGATTTAGATGGCATTTTTCGGCAATTTTTTCTGTATTTTGAATTGCCTCAGGGAGATGAGAGAAAAGCTCTCTCATCTCCTGGGGTGATTTCATATAATACTGATGATTAGGCAAAGGGTTGTAATGAAAACATTGCCGGTTACCTTGGTTGGCAATGCTGTTGATCATGCTCTGAAAACAAGCCTGTTCTTGTTCCGGATAATGGACATTATTGGTGGCTACCAGGGGAATGGACAATTTTTTGCCCAGGTCAACGAGGTATTTGTTGACAGTTTTTTCCTGTTCTAATCCGTGAAAGTTAATTTCCAGATAGAAGTTTTCCGAACCCAATAATTTTATGAACCACAAGGCAGCTGTTTCAGCTTCCCGGTATTTTTTTTGAGTGATAAGAAGGGGAATTTCTCCCTGCAGACATCCGGATAGGACAACAAGACCTTTGTGATAATTTGAAAAAATTTTTCGGTCAATAGCCGGTATACCGCGGGGATTGGATAAATGTGCCTGGCTAATTAACTGGCACAAATTACGGTAACCGATATTATTTTGGACTAAGAGCACCAAATGAGTTGTATGGTTGTGGAGGAATTCACTTTTGATTCGGATTTCACAACCAATAATTGGCTTAATTCCTGCGCTTAGGGCTTTTTTGTAAAATTTAATGGCACCGTATATCCCGTCATGATCAGTCAGCGCCACAGTTTTCATTTTTAATTCCTGCACTTTAGTGATAATCTGATCGATACTACCTAATCCGTCCTGCAAACTATATTGAGAATGCAGGTGCAAATGAACAAAACTCATCTTCTTTTCCTTTCTTTAGTAAACATATGTTTGCCCTTAAATTGAAAAAAATAATCAGAAGTTAATTATTGTCTTTCTGTTAATTTTTTCTGCCCATTGTTTTGGAAATTTATTGATTTAATTTCCTGTCGAAGTAACTTCATCAGCATCAAGGCATTCTTGGTTGCTTTTCCCTTATAATGATTGTTCATAAAAATATATTGATCTGAGGTTTGCGAGGCAATCTCTTTAATCTTAGGTATCCATTCTTTTAATTCCTGTTCGTTATATAAATAGTCATAGCGCTGGTAGGCATGTTCGTGTTGCCACCATTTTTCTTTATTTCGTCCGTGAAAACGGACATATCCCAGATTAGATGTTGTTTCTGCTACAGAGGGGACTAGCCCTTTTAAAGAGGGTTGATCGACTGCACAAAAACCTATTTCTTTTTCTCTAAGAAAATTAAATACTTTTTCTTTTATCCAGTAGTTGTTGCGAAATTCAATAACTAAAGGGAGATTGTCCATTTTTTCTTTTAAATACTGAAGATAATCCTGATTTTTTTTATTATAATGAAAAGAGTAGGGAAATTGTGCCAGTATGCAGCCCAATTTATTGTTGTCCAGGAGTGGTTGTAAAGATAATCTGAATTCTCGAAAGATGTTTTGATTGTTCTCTCGGATATGGGTTATATTCTGATTGGCTTTTACCACGAACTTGAAACCATCTGGTACTTTGTGTTGCAGATGATAAAAAACAGCCGCAGGGAGAATACGGTAATAGGAAGAATTGATTTCTACTGTGTTAAACTGTCGGGCATACATATGAAGCATATCTCCTTTTTTGGTATTTTCCGGATAAAAAGGGCCGATCCAATCTTGATAACTAAAACCAGAAGTTCCGACATAAAGCATGGTCTTTTCTCATTTCCTCCCGCTAAATTTACGAATGATCCCGATAACTTTACCTAAAATAGTAATATCACTTGTTACAATAGGTTGATAAGCTGGATTGGAGGGTTTTAGAGTGATTTTATCCCTGTTTTTATAGAATTTCTTGACTGTCACCTCTTCCTGATTGACCAGGGCGATCACAATATCTCCGTTATCAGCGTTGTTTTGCGGATGAATTATGATATAATCTCCGTCCAGAATATGATCACCGATCATACTGTCTCCTTCCACCCGGACCAGGAAATTTCCCTCACTGCCGGCCAGTTCTTCCGGCACAGGAATAACCTCTGTATATTCCTGCAGTGCCAGTAGAGGATTTCCGGCCGCTACATTACCAACTAGTGGCAAGCCAAGGGTTTGCGGAGTTAATCTGATAGCTCTTGTTTTTTCTTTCTCTCGCTTGATATAACCTTTCTTCTCCAGGATTTTCAGGTATTTAAAGGCTGTAGCGGAAGAATGGACTCCTAAATCTTCGCATAATTCTCGAACAGTGGGTGGATAACCAGTTTCCTGAATCTTGATACGAATAAATTCAAGTGCCGTTTTCTGTTTTTTTGTAAGTATTTCCTCATTATTAACCATAGTTTTCCATAAAAAAATATTTTATTTTAACTGTTTTCATTATAAAGCAAACATATGTTTCCGTCAAGGATTATTTCTCTTTTTGTTTGACAATATTTATGATTATAGTATAATAAAAATAGAATATTATATAGAAATTATTTCTATAATATAGAATAACAATACTTACTCTTAATCCTTTTGATGATTAAGTTCCTTTAATTAAATAAATATAGGAAGTTTAATTTACATAGCATAGGGGGATGAAAGAGAAAATTTAATAGAAACCAATGCAGTACCTTCCATCTTTATCAATCCACTATATTTAGAACCAGAAAAAAGTAGCTATTACATTTATAATACCCTTAGTTCTCCGTATTCAACCTTATCATCTTGGGAGAAATGATCATTTTATCTTATTTTGAAAAACAATAAAAAATAGATTCATTGAAGAACTTCCTGGTGTTATCAACTATCAAAAAAAAGGAGGTGAGAGACATAACACATTATTACCATAAGTTAAACATCTAAAGTGCTTGCATGATTACAAGGAGCTAAAATTATTTGGTTAAAAACATTTGGTTGTAAGGAGGATCAAAATGAAAAAAATTTGCTTTGTATTGGTATTAAGCCTTGCCTTAATTATGGTAAGTGCTGGAACTCTAAGTGCGTCGGAATATATACGAGTGGCAACTGCCGGATCAGGAGGGAATTATTATCGTTTAGGAGCCGGAATGACCAGTCTTTGGAATGACTTATTTGGAAATATGGATGAAATTGATACAAAAGAATACAATGCGAAAGAAATAATGAGCACCATTCAGGCTACTCAGGGTAGTCCGCATAATTGTGATTTACTGGCGGATGGAGACGTTGAAATTGCTTTCCTATCAGCAGCCGTAGCTTATGACGCTTATTATAATTTGGGTAGATTTGAAGATAGACCGAAAGACCGTTATAAAAATTTACGCTTTATAGGCTTCATGTATCCAAATCCTAATTGGTTAGTAGCTTTAGAGTGGGCTCCGGAAATTGAGGATTTACGTGATCTGAAGGGCAAAAGAGTGTCCGTCGGTATGATTGGAAGTCAGGGAGAGGTGTATTGGCAGAGAATGATGGACTTTTTGGGTTGGACCTATGATGATATAAGTGCAGAATATACAGTACACGGAACCGCGATTGACCAGGTTAGAAACCGGCAGATTGATGCACTATTATGGCCTGATGCCCCAACCTCTCCGAGTTATACTGAAATATTCCAGACAGGTTTTGCCAGAGCTTTAAGTTACCCTCAGGATGTTATTGAATATATGACTGAAGATAGCCTTGATTTTCCCTATACAATCCCAGCCAATACTATCCCAGGTCAAACCAACGCCTTTGATACTTTTGCGGCAGCAGCTATACTCGGAGTTAGGGAAGGTGTCGATGAGGAAATAGTGTACAATTTATTAAAATCAATGCACGAAAATAAAAACTATCTAGTAGATATCTACAGATTAGCAAGTTTTATCTCTGTAGAAGATGCTGCTTTTGGTCAACCTTTCCCTCTTCATCCAGGAGCTGAAAAATTTTATAAAGAAATTGGTGTGCTAGATAAATTTGAACCACAAAAAGCACCTGAATAAAAAGGGATAAGAAAAAATGAGAGAGGTATTTTGCCTCTCTCATTTTTTGCTTAGTTGCATTTAGAAGGTCTTTCATGGTTTAATAAAATGGTTTTATCATAAAAAGTTAAATCTCTTTTGGAGGTTCTTAAGCCACCTGCTATGAGGGTGCGATATTTGCTATCTATAATATGTAAAATACTGGAATTGACAGGAGGTTTTGCCTTTTGGATAATTCAATGGAAATAAAGCAAGATGTAATCGACTTAAAAAAACTTAGGTCACAAACTTCCAGACCAAGCGAAAAAATGCGCTATTTAACAGGTCCCTGGGCCAAATTGGTTACAACTATTGGAATTATCTCTTCTCTGTTTCACTTTTATACCGGCGGCTTTAAGCCATTAACAGTCATGCAACAACGTCCAATTCATTTAGCATTTGTTCTTTTTCTAATTTTTATTGTATTTCCTTCCTCTTCTAAACAGGATAAACATAAAAATCCATCGTTATTAGATTTAATTCTTGCTCTTACTGGGGCATGGTCTTCTTTATATCTTGCTTATCATTATGTAACTATAGTTAGGCGTGGCGGATACATGTTGCCCTTCGATAGGATTGTTGGACTGATATTTTTAGTATTAATATTAGAAGCGGCTAGAAGAGTAATAGGAAAATTCATTTTAATTTTAGCTGGTGTATTTATTGCCTATCTATTTTTAGGTCAATATGCCCCGGGAATATTTAATCATGCAGGTTATTCTTTAGATCGTATTGTGCATCATATGTATATGACCACAGAGGGAATATTCGGGATAGCTGTTGGAGTATCAGCTACTTATGTTTATCTTTTTGTTCTCTTTGGGGCATTTTTAAACAAGTCTGGCTTAACCGAATTATTCGCAAATTTTGCCTTAGCAATAGCCGGCCATACTCCCGGTGGCCCTGCTAAAGTAGCAATTATGGCCAGTGGATTAATGGGAACTATACAGGGTTCTTCAGCGGCAAATGTGGCGGCAACTGGTATGTTTACTATTCCTCTAATGAAGTCGATAGGCTACAAGGGATATTTTGCGGCAGCGGTTGAAGCAGTTGCTTCCTGTGGGGGGCAATTTTTGCCTCCTGTTATGGGCGCCTCAGCATTTATAATGGCTGAATATCTGGGCATTGCCTATGTATATGTCGCTGCAGGAGCTGTATTGCCTGCCATCTTGTATTATGCGGCAGTCTATTTTCAGGTACACTTGAGGGCAAAAAAAATAGGATTAGAAGGTGTTTCCCGGGATAGATTACCTTTATTAATGAATGTAGTTAAAGCTCAAGGTCATTTGGCAATACCAGTTATAGTTCTGGTTGTTATGTTAATAAATCAGTTTACAGCTCTGTTTGCAGCATTTTGTTCTATATGGGCGGTAATTATAGTAAGCTCTTTTCGGAAAAGCACCAGAATGAATCTTAATGATATTAAGGAAGCGTTAGTTTTAGGTTCCAAAAATGTACTTTCAACTGCCATTGCCTGTGCAGTGGTTGGATATATTGTGGGAGCAGTGAATTTGGCAGGTGTGGGATTGTTGATTACTCAAACTATTGTAAATATAGGAGAAGGCAGGTTGCTATTAACATTATTATTAGCAGCAGGTGCGTCTGTCATTATGAGTCAGGGATTACCAACTACCTCTGTATACATAATTAACGCAACTTTAATAGCTCCCGGTTTGGTTAAGCTTGGAGTAGCACCCTTGGTTGCTCATCTTTTTACCTATTACTGGGGTGGAATTTCAGCCATAACACCACCAGTTGCTCTGGCTGTTTATGTTGGTTCAGGTATTGCCGGGTCTGATATTATGAAAACAGGTTTCACGGCTATGCGCTTAGGCATGGCCGGTTATCTGGTGCCTTTCTATTTTGTTTATTGGCCGGTTTTAATAACCAGGGCAGAAGGAACTATAACTGAAATTATTCTTGCTTTACTTGGCGGTGCAGTTGCAGTTTTTTGTATGGCCTTGGTAGGAGAAAATTATTTTACCCGCAAACTTCCTGTATGGAAAATGTTTATACTAATTATATCTATTTTCCTTATTATTTATCCATCTTATAGTTCTCAAATAGTAGCTACTGCTGCAGCTCTTTATGTTGGTATAAGTGAACATTTAGTATCTAAAAAATTAGAGTCAAATAAAAAAGTATAAAATGGAGGAAAATGATGAAAAAAGTGGCAATTATAACTGGTGGAGTAGCTGGAATTGGTAGAGCGATAGCAAAAAGTTTGGTAGAAAATGGCTTTATTACAATAGTTTGCGATATAGACGAAAAAAGAGGCAAGGCCCTAGAAGAAGAAAGTTCTATGTCATCCGGACAATATAAATTTAAATATTGTAATGTAGGGAAAGTGGAAGACATAGAAAAAGTGGTTAATGAAATTGTTATTGAATATCAGAGAATAGATGTATTGGTAAATAATGCAGGCATTATCAGGAGGCGCAAAGGAGAAGAAATCAATATTTCAGATTGGGATGACGTCTTTAAGGTAAACTCTCGGGGACCGTTTTTATTCTGCAAGTTTGTTTCTCAAATTATGAAAAAGCAAAAAAAAGGAAAAATAGTGAACATTTCATCGATTGCAGGTAAGCTTGGTGATATTACCTCTGCTCCGGGATATGGCCCATCAAAATCAGCAGTAGACGGGCTAACCAAGACCTTTGCAAGAGAAATGGCACCCTATAATGTTACTGTAAACGCCATTGCCCCTCATGCTATTGAGACAGAGATGAGCTCGGAATGGACTGAGGAAAAAAGGAAAAAAATCATTGCTGATATTCCTCTGCATAGACTGGGTAAGCCGGAAGAAGTGGCTGCAACGGTTTTATTTTTGCTCTCAGAGGGTGCTAATTTTATAACCGGAGAAATTATAGATGTAAATGGAGGTTTCTTAATGGATTAATAAGTAAAGTTTTAAGGAAATAAATCTAGAGATAAAACAATCCAACCATATAGCTTTTATAAAAATTCTTAACACAATATAACGAACTTGTTGTTATTAGTAAAAAAAGAAAATGAGTTTAAAAAATTGAATAATTAAGAAATTTAAAGGAAAAGTTGTGAAATGAAAAAGAAAAAAGGAATTGCATACCTGCCGTATTTGCGGTTAGACTGGGTGCAGATTTTGAAAAATTAGGTTTTAAAGGAAGAAGTAGAAGGACTGAAAAAATAATTTTATAAAATATTAAGAAATTATTGTCATATGATAAAATTATTAGTATAATTGTTTATATTTGTTAGCGTTCTAATTTTATTTGATTTTTTATACTATACTATATAATCCTTCTTTATTTTTTATTTAACCATGAAAACTACCTTCTTAGAGGGTGGCAAATATTAAATTTTACCATAAAGATAAAGATATACTATCTCATTTAGGTAGAGGTATTTTGAAGCCGTCTGCTATGCGGTTTGTTATTTATTTTCGTACTTTCAAAATAATTTGTTTGTGCAACCAATCTGCTATATCAAACATATCTAATAATCCTTCTAGATCTTGATAACAATTTTCTAATGAAATATTTATGGGTATTATTTATAAAAGGAGGTACTTATGCAGTCCAGAGTTAGAGTCAAAGATTTAATCAAAGCATTGAACAAGATTACCCATGGTCGAGTTCCTACAAAACTGGAAGATCTTTATTCAACAAAAAACCCCTTTGTAGTGATGAAATCTTCCAATTTACCAGGAAAGTCAATAATGGAAACACCCGGCCTGGTATTTGGGGATCCAGAGAAAGAAATTAAAAAGATAGGAATATCAATGACCCTTACTGAATCGGCCATAGAGTTAGCAGGAGGGTTGGACATTGATGCAATTGTATGCCATCATCCCATTGCTGATGCAGCAAATTCCGGAGGAGTATTAATAAAAACCTATTTGGGATTATACAATATTGCTTTATTTGAATTACATGAAGCCTTTCATGGCATGCATCCGGGAATTTCCTATATTCATGGACACGCTGCCTATCGGGTTGAGATTGCTTATGGTGGAATTCCCGGGAATGTTATGTATATTGGAAAAGTGTTAGATGGAATAAATACTTTAGGGGATATATTAGACCGTATTCATGCTTTTATGAATGTCGGTGAGGAAGAAAAATTTTTAGATCGAGAGAGAGAATTGCGGAATATTCATGAAATACAGGAAACTAGTATTAAGGTGCGTGGGAAGATATTGGTGGGAGATCGCAATAGTAGTGTTAAACATATTCTTCATATATTCCCGCATACTTCCTTTTCTGTAGAGCATTTGGAAAAAGCCTTACAGGAAAATCCTGAAATTGATACAGTTTTAGCATCTATTAGTCGGGTTAAAGAGGATCATCCTTTGGTTAAGAAATGTCAAGAATTGGGTTTAAATTTTATTTTAGGTAATTCGCATGCTTTAGAAATCTATGAAAATGGTATTCCTCTGGGAGTAGCAATCCAACAACTACTCCCTTCTACAGAGGTAATTATCTTACAAGAAAGAAGAACTGCTATCCCCTTAAACAAGTTTGGTTCAGATAAGATTAAACAATATGGAAAAATGATTACTGATAAATATTTATTAAACGAGTAAAACGAGTAATAATGATACTACTTTATATTCCTGAATAACAATGGCAAAAGAAGGGTGGTGGGTGATATAAGACAAGAATCCTCTTTATATGAATTATAGAAGTAGATAGGGCATATAAAAAGAAAGGAGATTAAAATGACCAAAGATGATAATAAGAAAGAAATAAAGAAAGAAAAAAGAAAGATAGAAACCATTGAATATGTAGGAATTGTTTTATTTATACTTGCATTGATTGGTTTGTTTTTTGCTTCAGATCAAATTGCCGGTATTTTTAATGCCATGTTTAACAAGGCATTTGGTATTTTTGATGTATTTATTTTTGGTAAAAACATCGGAGCAGCGATTATTGTTAGTGTAATGACCGGTCGAATTCTAGAAAGATTAGGATTTACTGATGCTTTGATGAGAATATTTATCCCCATTATGAAATATATTGGGGTAAATTCTGCTATTGTGGTTCCCGGTGTTTATAATATCCTGGGAGATGTAAATGCTGCAGGCCGTATTGCAGCCCCGGTATTAGTTAAAGCAAAAGCCACAAAGGATGAACAAAAAATTGCTATCGCTACTATGGTTCAAGCACCTTGTTCTTTTTCAATTTTTATGCTGGGAATGTTGGCTTTAAGTTTAGCTGGCATCAGTGTTTTTCCGGTTGTTATTATCACTCTTTTTCTTCCACTGGTACTAGTGCCGTTTATCTTAAAGTTTTTTTGGAGAGACACCAGGGCGGTTCAACTGACAGAATTACCAAAATTTACTCCAGATACTCCTCCTTTGCCGACTATTTTTAATGCTGCAAGGGAAGGAGCAGAGCTATTATTTTTGCTTATTGTTCCTGCTGCAGTGGTTATATTTGCTATTATTGGAGCCTTGGAATACATAGGAATCTGGCAACATCTGGATGGTATTTTAACATCTATCATGCATCTTTTTAAAATTGAACCAATTACTGGCGCACTGACAGTGTTGGTATCCAATACCCTGGCTATGGGACAACTGGTCAATATGTTAGGAGAGCAATCAATAGCCCCGGCATTGGTATTGGGATCTTTTGTTCTGGCTAATTCAGGTTTTCCACTACAGGTTCCCTTTGGTCAAATTCCTGCTGTATGGGCTACCATCTCTGATTTAAATGAGAAGGAAGCTATGCAGGCAGCTGTGTTGGGGGTTGTTATTCGTTTATTTTCTGCCGCGCTGGCGGCTTATCTATTAACCCCTTTGGTGACTTAAATCACTTATTAATATTAATATCTATAAATAGTAAAAAAGAATGGTCTCTTTTCCAGACAAGAGACCATTCTGCCAATATTTTCCATCATTTTTGAATATCTTACACCAAACCAAACCCTATTACCTTTATGGTTCTTATAAAACCCATTTTATTTTAACATCTGGTAGCTAAAGTAACCTTAAATTGTTAAAATGAAATACAAAGAAAGAAATATATTAAACGGTGAGGGGGATTTATTGATATGGAAAACAAAGAAAATGAATTAAATAATGGATGTAATTCCTGGAAATTGTTGAAAGATCATTACCAGAAAATAAAACAAATCCATTTACGTAATTTTTTTTCTGAGGATCCCAAACGGGGAGAAAGAATGGTCATAGAAGATTTGGGGATTTATTTTGATTATTCCAAACACAGAATTACTAATAAAACAATTCAATTATTATTGCAATTAGCAGAAGAATCAAAATTAAGAGAATCAATTAATGCAATGTTTCAGGGAGAAAAAATTAATGTTACCGAGAAACGCGCAGTTTTACATGTTGCATTACGTACTCCAAAAGGTAAATCAATTATAGTAGATGGTGAGAATGTGATACCAAAAGTACATAAGGTATTGGATAGAATGACTGTTTTTTCCAACAAAGTACGAAAAGGTAAATTGAAAGGGTATACAAATAAACCAATTCGAAATATTGTAAATATTGGTATTGGGGGATCTGATTTAGGTCCCATGATGGCTTATGAAGCTTTACGTTCCTATAGTGAGCGTAATTTAAATTTTCGTTTTATTTCTAATATTGATGGAACTGATTTTAGAGAAGCTACTTATGACCTTGATCCTGAAGAGACATTATTTATTATTTCTTCCAAAAGTTTTACCACCCAGGAAACTATGACCAATGCACGGACAGCCAGAGAGTGGATACTCCATAAATTGAAAGATAGGAGAGCTGTAGCGAGACATTTTGTGGCTGTTTCTACCAATGTTGCTAAAGTGAAAGAATTTGGTATCAATCCAGAAAATATGTTTGAATTTTGGGATTGGGTTGGGGGTCGTTATTCTTTATGCTCAGCAATTGGTCTATCAACTATGATTGCTATTGGCCCTGAAAACTTCCATGCCATGCTAAATGGTTTTCACCAGATAGATGAACATTTTTGGAAAACTCCTTTTGAAAGAAATATACCTGTAATAATGGGACTTTTGGGAATCTGGTACAATAATTTTTTTGAAACACAAACCGTAGCAGTATTACCATATGAACAATACTTAAAAGGTTTTCCGGCATATTTACAACAGCTTACTATGGAAAGTAACGGTAAATATGTTACCATTGACGGGAGAAGGGTAGCATATCAAACCGGACCAATATATTGGGGTGAACCTGGCACTAATGGCCAACATTCCTTCTATCAATTAATTCACCAGGGTACCAAACTTCTTTCCTGTGATTTTATTGCTTTTACATACCCAATTTATCGAATGGATATTCATCATGACTTACTTATAGCTAATGTTTTTGCCCAGGCAGAAGCCCTCGCCTTTGGCAAGACACAACAGGAAGTAAAAAGAGAAGGAGTTTCTGAAGATTTAATTCCACATTGTGTCTTTGAAGGAAATCGTCCTTCCAGTATGATTATACTGGAAAAATTATCTCCGGTCACATTGGGAAAATTGATTGCATTATATGAACATAGTGTATTTACTCAGGGAATTATCTGGAAAATAGATTCTTTTGATCAGTGGGGAGTTGAGCTGGGTAAGTCATTGGCAGCAAGGATAATAGCGGAAATTGAAAGTAAGAGTACAGCTACTTCCCAACATGATAGTTCAACAAACAGTCTTATTCTAAAATATATAAAATCAAAATAATCTTCTAAGATTGATAACAGAAAATTTGCATAAATATTTTTCTACAAATTACTGTAAATGACAAATTTAAAATTTGAAAATAGATATTGACAAAATAATTATTTTTCATATAAAATAAAAGCAGATAAAGATGCTATTAACAAATAATGTTACTAACATAAAAAGGAGAAAATGTTGGATAATATACTCAACCTAATTGTAAAACTAAAATTAAATAAGGCCCTTGATCAAGAACATTTAAGTATGGTTTGCAACCTTTCTGTTGCAGAATACCGTGGTCTTATGGCACAAAAAAACGGAGAGGAAATGACCTGTCAGAAAATGGCAAAAGTTATGGATTTATCTCCGTCAAGAAGTAGCCGTGTGATCGATAATTTGGTTCGGAAAGGTTACGTTATCCGCAAAACGAGTAGTTATGATCGTCGTTCAGTAGCTATAACGCTTTCTAATAAAGGTAGGGGGGTGAAGAAAAAAATCATAAAAAATCAAAAGGAATTAGAACAAAATATTCAAAACAATTTTTCAGATGAAGAAATAAGCATGATAAAGAATTCCTTGAAAATGCTATTGGACTATTTTGTATGAATATTTTAAGAAGATTTTTATAATAGGAGGTTTTTGAGATGGACTTAATTCGTTGGGACCCAAGAGAAAACTTAATGCGTGGCTTTTTTGATGAATTTTTTGATGCTATGAGCAAACCAGGTTCTAACAGAAGAAGAAGCTGGGAAGAAGGAGGTATCTGGGCTCCGGCTACTGACTTAATTAACAAGAAAGATAAGTTAGTTGCTAGAGTTGAATTGCCAGGAGTAGAAAAAAAGGATGTTAAAATATCACTTAATGAGAATAATCTTACCATACAGGGAGAAATAGAAAAAGATAAAGAAACTAAAAAAGAGGATTATTATTGTTGTGAACGGGCCTATGGAACATACTCTAGAACTATTTCTCTGCCTACAGAAGTTGATCAGGATAAGATTAAAGCCAAATTTAAAAATGGAATACTTGAAATAACTATGCCCAAAAAACCGGAAAAGAAACCAAGAGAAATCAGCCTTGAAGCTGATTAAACTAAACAAAATAGGGGTAAATTAGAAAATTTGCCTAAATGCCCACGGGTAAATCCGTGTGTATTTACTCTAAAAAACATTCTAAATATTCTTGTTCATATTTGAGCTTAATTTTAAAATTCATAATACCTGTTAGTATAATCAAAAGAGCTCCTAAGATACTGAGAACATCTGGTATTTCTTCAAGAAATAAAATCCCTAACATTGTTGCAAATATTATTTCAGAATACATATAGAAAGAAAGAAAACTTGCCTGTGCCATACTATATGCCTTAGCAAAACCATAAGAAGCTATCAGGGCAATTATTGCAATAGATATGAGTAGAATAAGGTTTTTTGTATCGGGAAAGACAAATGATTTTTGCAGGAGTATAATAGCAAGCCCCAGTATTCCATTTGTATAGCCAAGATAATTAATAATAACTAAAGGGTGGTCTGTGTGCCTTAAATGGCGTAATATAACTTGTGAAATCGAAAAGAAAAAAGATCCATTTAGGGCAATCATTGAGGGTAGCAGGTAAGAATTTAAGCCAGGTTTAATAATCATAACAACACCAATAAAAGCCAAAAAAATTAAGGGAATTTGTTTCCAAAATATTTTTTCCTTTAAGAAGAATGTAGATAATATTAGGACAAAAATAGGAAATAACTCCTTTATTGTAACGGCATCTCCCAGTAGCATGTTTGAGTAAGCAAAATACATTGATGAAATAGCGATGAATCCGGTAAAACTTCTAATAAGTAAGAATGTCTTATTATTTCCCAACATTGGAATACTATTTTTCCAGAGTAATATTGGGGCAACAAAAATAATCCCTAAATTTCTAAAGAAAACAATTTCCATTATCGGGATATTATTTATTTTTTTGATTAGCAGACCCAGTAAAGCAGTTAAAAAGGCAGATGCAATAAGAATGATAATCGCCTTCTTGTGACGTAAAGAATTATTTTCTTTCACTAAGGAGCTGTTGGGAAAGTCATTGTCATTAGTTTTATTCATAGTGTTACATTTCTTTTGCAGTTTTATATAATAATTTTTCTGGTTATAAACAAGAGAAATAAATGCGAATTGGATTTAACCAAGACTAGAAATTGTATCAATAAAGATTTGGATAACTTTTGCCCCTCCAATAAAAGTTCCCAGAGAGCTACCCAGGTTTGCCAGGGCCACTACTAACAGTATTTTTGTAACACGATTACGAAAAAAATCACCAAAAGTGGTCATATCGCCTAAATTTTCAAAATCTTCAACTTTAGGCTTACGAATAAGGGCTTCAACTATACCAGCAAACCACCCCGCGGCAAGCAATGGATTTAAGGAGCTGATAGGCGCAACCAGAAAAGCAGTTAAAATAGAGAGCGGATGACCGGCTGCAATCATAGTTCCCAGAGCAGCCAGTGAACCGTTCCATATGAGCCACTGGAATATTTGGTTTATTCCGCTAGGTACAGATAATCTGAAGGTTGAAATAACTATAATAATAATAATAATTGGAATTGCCCACAAAACCCATTTTGTCCAGTTGCTGCCTTTTGGAACACTGTTTAATAGTTTCAGATCGTGTATTTTATATATTTCCTGCTTGATTCCGGGTACATGGCCAGCTCCTACTACTGCTACAATCTTTTTACCAGGTGAGTTTTTAATTTTTTCTGCCAAATATTGATCCCGTTCGTCGATTAAAGTGTTTTTCAAGCGTGGAAAAGAAGTTGCCAAATCCTGCAAAGCAGCAGTAAGCATATCTTCGGATTTGAGTTTTTCTATTTCTTCTTCTGAAATATCTTCTTTATTAAATATACTTAGCAATAACATGAAAAATAAGCGTAACTTTCCGAAAAAACGTAATTTCTTCCAAACCCTGGTAAAGGTTATCTGAATATCTCTATCAGCCAGAATGAGTTTAATATTGTTTTCTTTGGCTGATTGGATTGCTTGAATCATTTCCTGTCCAGGATTTATACCCAGCTGACGGGCAAGCCTTTTTTGAAAGGCTGAAAGAATTAAATTAACCAGCAAAAGCAGCGATTTTTTCTGTTTAATGATGGTTATAATATCCATATTTTTCCATTTGTCGGGGCTGATAATGGATTGATAACGTGAAGAGCATAATTCAACACAAACAGAGTCAGGTTTTTCTTCCTCTATAAACTTTTTTACTGTTTCAGCACTGCTTTTGGAAACATGAGCTGTTCCGATGAGAAAAACATCTTTGTCAAATAATGAAATATAATGAATATCTTTATTATTTTGCATATTTTGCACCAATGAAGCTCCTTAATAAAAAACTTTGGATTATGAAATATATTCTGCTAAAAATAAAATACAACAAATATTATAACATACGAGGGTTGAATGGTGTAGAAAAAATGGTAAGGTTTTTGGTAAAATAATATAGTTATTAAAAAACATAAGGAGGATATGATGAAGAAATCAATTGGTCCAAAAACGCTATTATCTGCTGTTCCGGTACTTATTGTTGGAAGTTACGATGATCGATCTAACCCTAACTTAATGGCTTGTGCATGGGGAGGGATATGTTGCTCCAAGCCACCGTGTGTAAATATTTCTTTAAGGAAGGCAACTTATTCTTACCACAATATTGTTTCCCGCAAAGCCTTTACCGTTAATATGCTATCCAGTAATCAGGTAAAAGAAGCAGATTTTTATGGTATTTTTTCTGGTCGTGATCACAGAAAGTTTGAACAAACAGGGATAACACCAGTAAAAAGCGATATAGTTGATGCACCATATGGAAAAGAATTTCCTATGGTGCTGGAATGCAAAGTTATTCATCAAATTGAAATAGGCTTACATACAGAATTTATTGGAGAAATTTTAGATATTAAAATCGAAGATAGTTTACTTGACGAAAATGAAAAAGTCATGGGAAATAAACTTAATCCAATTTTATATATTCCAGAAATAAGGGAATATTATACATTAGGGAAATATTTAGGCAAGGGATTTTCAGCTGGAAAAGAACTAATTAAATGAGTTCCTCAAAAGAGCGTAGGGCTATCTTAGATATTTAAATACACGGACAGTCCTACGCTTATATCTTTTAAAATAGCCATTCTAGTGTGAAATAAACACCCTGAGAACGCTTAAATTGACCTAATCTGGACTGTTCCTCCCCTAACAGGAAAGAATAAGATACGGTTGCCGTTACACTATTGGTGAGCTGATATTCTATTCCAATATTGTTTACCATACTCATATCATTCAGACTTAAAATACCTGCATAGGAGGGGGTAAAGTCACTGTCTGCTATATCCTGATTGGCATTGAGATAGATATATGGGGAGGATTCACTGCCTCTTTCAAAGGGAAGGCCGTAAATAAAGCCACCGTTGAGGTACAGGTTTGAATCAGTGGTATAGTCGGCTCCGATAACCGCCTGGAGGTAAGGTTCATCCAGCATGGTCTCTCCCTGGAATTCCCAACTCTGTGGAATAATATAGGCCAGATCTCCTCGTAAACTAGCCCCTTCGATTCCGGGGAATTCTCCCTGGAACTCCAATCCGAGAACCTGTTTGGCCGGATAACCCAGGGTTATTTTCATCCCGCCTCCCGAGGAGGTTGAGAGGCTAATCGGAAAAGGATCCATGTAGTATCCACGATAATAACTGATAGCGGCATCAAAGGATGGGAAGCTGTGGGTTAAACGCAGCCCCCAGACCATATTTTCCGCTTGTTGGTAGTTAAGCCCCACATTATCTACACCAGGTCCCTGTAAAGCAGCACCATAATTTGCCAGATAACTGTTTTTCAGATACTCATCTGGATAAGGTGTGACCTTTAGTTTAGGTAGTAAGACTCCTTGGAGATAAGTGGAGTAATCAAGGTAATAGGTAGCGCTAACTCCCAGGGCCCCAAGTCTGTCCTGTTTCTTACCTAAAGATATTTCCGGCGGCATAGGGTTGAAATTATCCAGGGGACTGAATAGGTCGGCTGCTCCCCAGCGGGTAATAATTTTGCCTGCCTTGAGGTCCAGATTATCAATTATATTATAGCCGCTGAGATAAAGTTCATTTGGTCCAATCATAAAAGGACGCGCATATTCTTTGTTACTGGTCCGTACAAGCAGATTACCTTCCAGAAAGATATCATCTGAGATTTCCTGGAAATAGTCAATATTAAGTGTGAGAGTATGATTCATTCTTTGTTGTGAGAGAAGATAGGAACCCTCGTATCTTAAGGTCAGCGAGGTGTCAAATGTTAACCCTGGCAGAGTACACAGGATTAGCATGCTAAGCAGAAAGAAAATACCGGCGTAATATTTAGATTTCATCGTTATTCCTCCTATGATTACAACCTTGGTCTCTGCAAGGTGCGGATAGTAAAGAAACTGTCTGAGAGATCCAGGTTGTAATCAATTTCCTTGATATTCATCTGGGTTTGATGTTTGTCAATAATGTTATTCATCTCCATCTCCATGGGTGTGAATTTGCCCTCATCATCAAATTCTACTTCTTTGATCTCCAGCGTTTTAACCAGCTGTCCATCCAGATCATAGAATTCTACCTTCTCTATGTAGAATTGTTCCTTATTAACGTAGAGTACAAATTTGCGGTAAGAAGTGTCTTCATCATTGGGAATTACTTCCAGTACGAATTGATCTTCTGTTTCTTTCATTAACTCTTTCTCGTATACTTCATTCTGGTAGTCCATACTGAGATCCTCGTAAGAGAAATCTGTTCCCATAAAGTTCTCCTGTTTGGAAGAACCGGCAATCCTTCTAGGTTTTTGATAGGCGGGCATATAGAGGTAAATTTTGTCTCCATTCTCAATACTCAATAAGGTTACTCCCTCCACCGACTTGGGGGAGAGAAAGCGCATCAGCATAGTGATTTTGTCATCTTTTTCCTTTTTTTCAAACATGATAATTTCCCTTGTTTCCTGCTTACTCCCTTCATCGATGAGAACCATTTCAGCTTGGGTTTTGCTATTTTCATAGTCCATCTGGTTTTCTCTGACCTTATCAATTATCTCATCAGCGGTCGGCTGTTGGGCAGTACAGACTAAGAGGTTCAGACCAAGTAATAGACCTAAAACAATAAGAGTAATAAAGTAACAATTAGATTTGTTTATCATTTTTCTCCTCCTTAAATTTAATGATATTTAATAATAACGGCAGCAATAACAGGGTATAGACCACACTTATCAGCATCACACTCCCGATGAGCTTGGCAAATTCGGAAATCATATTAATTTCTGAAAAAGCCAAGACAAATAACCCCGCTGCCACGGATATGGAATTAAAGACGATAGCTCTTCCGGTACCGGTCATGGTAATCTTCATAGCCTTTACTTTATCATGATTTTTTAATTCCTGCTTATAGCGGTTGATATAATGGATAGTGTAATCAATTCCGGCCCCGATGGCAATACTGGCTACCATCATGGTACCGATATTCAAAGAGATGCCGGTCATTCCCATGACACCAAAAGAGGTTAATATGGTTAGTATGATCGGGATCATGGCTGCAAGGCCGATCCAGAGGGAGCCAAACTG